>NZ_JASGBV010000044.1:0-90749 GCF_030053245.1 Stenotrophomonas sp. RS-48 | reverse complement strand
TACGTCCCTGTAGGCTCGGTCGCGCCATCCATGGCGCTCACGCCCCCGCAACCGGACCCACCCCGCCTTCGACAGTTTTCCACGATCTGTCGGAAATGCTCTTGGGGTCAGATCCGTTTTCCGCAGGAAAACGGATCTGACCCCGGAATTTCATTCGATATCTGACAGAGGTGTCGACCAAGGTCGACACCTACCGACAGCCGCCGGAATCTGTCGAAGGCGGCGCACTGTGGGTGCAGGGCGCAGCCCTGCCTGACCCCCTCAGATGTCTGTAGGAGCCAGTCCGTACTGCTCGGCGAAGCGCTTGCTGAAACTGGCTGCCGAACGGTAGCCGGCGCGTGCGGCCACGGTCTTCAGCGGCAGGTCGGTGGTGTACAGCAACTGCATGGCGTGGGCCAGTCGTGCCTCGGTCAGCAGCTGGCGCAGGCTGGTACGCTCGGCCGCCAGCCGACGACGCAGGGTGGCGCCGCTCAGGGCGAACTGCTCCTCCAGATCACGCGATTGCCAGTCGCGCGCAGGTTCAGCGGCGACGCGATCCCGTATCTGCTCACCCAGCGTCGGTGCCGTGGGCAGCAGCAGGTTGCCGTGGCCCTGCCGGCACAGGGTCAGCACCATCGAGGCCAGGGCCAGCCGGGCCTCGCTGTAATGGCCATCCTGCAGCGATTGCCGCCAGCGGCGCAGCACGGCGCCATGTTCGGCCAGCGACAATCGCGCCATCGACGGACCGGCGCTGGGCAGTTCCTCGTTCCACAGTGTCCGCGCCGCGGCCAGCACTTCCGCACACAGCGGCACGATGGCGCTGAGGTAACGGCCGCTGCGCGGGTCTGGACGGTTGACCACGTCGATGCGGCAACGCTGGGTCAGCAGCAGTATGTCGCCGGGCGCGAACTCCAGCGTCTGGTGTGCGGTACGTACCTGCTTGCGTCCTTCCAGCAGGATCGCGAACTGCGGTTGCGGGATCTCCACCGAGCTGGCGCCATGCTCGCGCCGTGCGGTGATGCAGGCATAACCCTCGGCGCGATCACAACCGGCCAGCGAAGACATCTCGGCCAGCAGCGCCGTTGCTGCGGGCAGCATCGTGGTCATGTCACGTGGGCTCCCAGCAGCCGGCCGACGCCGGCGGCTGCAGCCATTGCCAGTGCGCCCCAGAACATGACGCGCAGGGCGCCGCGCAGGGCAGGCGCACCTCCGGCGCGGGCCGCCATCGCGCCGGTCACGCACAGGCCCAGCAGGGTGCTGGCGGTGGTCACCCCTGCCACGGAGTCGGCCGGTGCCAGCAGTGCGGTCAGCACCGGCAGGGCCGCCCCACAGGTGAAGGCTGCGGCCGAGGCCAGTGCGGCCTGCAGCGGCCGGGCGCGCAGGGTATCGGTGATGCCCAGTTCGTCGCGAGCGTGCGCACCGAGGGCATCGTGGGCCGTGAGCTGTTCGGCCACCTGCCGCGCCAGCGCCGGGGCCAGGCCGCGATGGCGGTAGATGGCGGCCAGCTCTTCCAGCTCGCTGTGCGGATCGTCCTGCAGTTCGCGCTTCTCCATTGCCAGGTCGGCGCCTTCGGTGTCGGCCTGGGTCTGCACCGAGACGTACTCGCCGGCGGCCATCGACATCGCCCCTGCGACCGTGCCCGCCAGGCCGGTGGCCAGCAGGGTGCTGGCCGATGCGCCACTGGCGGCAACGCCGACCACCAGCCCTGCCACTGAAACGATGCCGTCGTTGGCGCCGAGCACGGCGGCGCGCAGCCAGCCGACGCGGTCGGCCCTGTGTCGTTCCGGATGGCGCGAATGACGGGTCATGCCTTGCAGTGTACGAGGGTCAAGAGGTCGTCGGTAGGATGCTGAAACCCGTCTCCGTCGCATGCTGCGACGGGGCGCCACGCTATAGTGCGCCCTTGCGATGGAAGGCTCCCAGCCCCACATCCCCCGTCACCGTACAGCGAGTCTTCCCCTTGTCGAGCCCCAGCCACGTCGCCGATACGCCCATTACCGACCGCTCGCAGCTGGTGGAGGTGATCGCCTCCGGCGAAAAGCCCCGCGCGCAGTGGCGCATCGGCACCGAGCACGAGAAGTTCGGCTTCCGCCTGGACGACCTGCGACCGCCGGCCTTTGAAGGCGAGCGTGGCATCGAGGCCCTGCTCAACGGCCTGGTCCGTTTCGGCTGGGAACCCGTGCAGGAAAACGGCAACACCATCGCCCTGCTGCGCGATGGCGCGTCGGTGACGCTGGAGCCCGCCGGCCAGCTGGAACTGTCCGGCGCGGCGCTGGAGACCATCCACCAGACCTGCGTGGAGACCGGTACCCATCTGAACGAAGTGGCGCAGGTGGCCGGCGAGCTCCAGCTGGGCTTCCTGGGCATGGGCTTCCAGCCGAAGTGGGCGCGCGATGAGATGCCGTGGATGCCGAAGGGCCGCTACAGGATCATGCGCGCGTACATGCCCAAGGTCGGTTCGCTCGGCCTGGACATGATGACCCGTACCTGCACGGTGCAGGTCAACCTGGACTACGCCAGCGAAGCGGACATGGTGAAAAAGTTCCGTGTTTCGCTGGCACTGCAGCCGATCGCCACCGCGCTGTTCGCCGACTCGCCGTTCACCGAAGGCAAGCCGAACGGCTACCTGAGCTATCGATCGCACATCTGGACCGACACCGACGCCGACCGCACCGGCATGCTCGACTTCGTGTTCGAGGATGGCTTCGGCTATGAGCGTTACGTCGATTACCTGCTGGACGTGCCGATGTACTTCTCCTACCGCGATGGCATCTACCACGATGCCAGCGGGCAGAGCTTCCGCGATTTCATGCAGGGCCGGTTGCCGGTGCTGCCGGGCGAGTTGCCGACCCTGCGCGATTGGTCGGACCACACGACCACGGCGTTCCCGGAAGTGCGCCTGAAGAAGTATCTGGAGATGCGGGGCGCCGATGGCGGTCCGTGGAGCCGCCTGTGCGCCCTGCCGGCGTTCTGGGTCGGCCTGCTGTACGACGACACCGCGCTGGATGCGGCCTGGGATCTGGTGCGTGACTTCACCCTGGCCGAGCGCCATGTCCTGCGCGACGGCGTGCCGAAGCATGCGATGAACCTGCCGTTCCGCGATGGCACCGTGCGCGATCTGGCGCGCGAGGCGGTGAAGATTTCCGTTGAAGGCCTGAAGCGCCGCGCCGCGCGCAATGCCGATGGCCAGGACGAGAGCAAGTTCCTGGATGTGCTGCAGGAGATCGTCGAATCCGGCCTGACACCGGCCGAGCGCAAGCTGGCGCTGTTCCATGGTCGCTGGCACGGCAACGTGGACCCGGTGTTCCGGGAATTCGCGTACTGAATGCGGCCGCCGGGCATGGCCCGGCGGGTGTTGCGCGCAAAAAAACCCCGGCCTCCACGCCGGGGTTTTTCATTCCATCAGCCGGGCCGTCAGGCCTTGAGGCTGGCCATGTCGATCACGAAGCGATAGCGCACATCGTTCTTCGCCATGCGCTCCCACGCGTGGTTGACATCCTTGATGTCGATCACCTCAACATCGCTGACGATGTTGTGCTCGGCGCAGAAATCCATCATTTCCTGGGTCTCGGCCATGCCGCCGATGGCCGAGCCGGTGACGTGCTTGCGGCCGAAGATCACGCTGGCACCCATCAGGGGCGGGTCCAGCTCGGTGATGACGCCGACCAGGCACATGGTGGCATCGCGCTTGAGCAGGCTCATGTACGGGTTGGTGTCATGGCTGACCGGCACGGTGTTGAGCAGGAAGTCAAAGCTGTTGGCGTGCGCCTTCATCTGCGCCGGATCGCGCGAGACCAGCACCTCGTCCGCGCCCAGGCGCTTGGCGTCGGCGCCCTTTTCCGGGGTGGTGGTGATCATCACTACGGTGGCGCCCATCGCCTTGGCAAACTTCACGCCCATGTGGCCCAGACCGCCCAGGCCGATCACACCCACTTTCTGGCCGGGGCCGACCTTCCAGTGGCGCAGCGGCGAGTAGGTGGTGATGCCGGCGCACAGCAGCGGCGCGGCGGCCTTCAGGTCCAGCGTCTCGGAGACCTTCACCACGAAGCGCTGCTCGACCACGATGTGGTCGGAGTAGCCGCCCATCGTCAGCTCACCGGTATTGCGGTCGCGGCTGTTGTAGGTATAGGTCGGGCCCTTTTCGCAGTACTGCTCAAGGTCGTGGTCGCAGGCATCGCAATGGCGACAGGAATCCACCATGCAACCGACGCCGGCGATATCGCCGACGCTGAGGCGGGTGACGGCCGGACCGACTTCGACCACGCGGCCGATGATTTCGTGGCCGGGAACCATCGGGTACTCCGCGCCGCCCCAGTCGTCGCGGGCCTGGTGCAGGTCGGAGTGGCAGATGCCGCTGTACAGCACTTCGATGCGGACATCGTTGGCGCCGACGGCGCGGCGTTCGAAGGTGAAGGGCTCGAGCGGAGCGGTATTGGTACGCACCGCATAACCATGGGCGAGGGACATGGGGAATCCTTGGCGGGGTTTGTGGAAAGGCGTTTTACAATACGCCCCTCATACCGGCCCACAAAGCGTGGATATCGGCATGATTCATCAAGGTAGACTGCACAATCATGGCCACTGACAATCTCACCCACCTGGCCGCCTTCGCGGCGGTGGCCCGCCACCGCAGCTTCCGCCGGGCCGGCGCCGAGCTGGCCCTGTCGACCTCGGCGGTGAGCTATGCGATCCGGGCACTGGAAGAGCGGTTGGGGGTGGGCCTGTTCCATCGAACTACCCGCAGCGTGGCCCTGACCGAGGCCGGGCAGCGCCTGCTGGACCGGTTGCAGCCGGCGCTGGGCCAGGTGCACGAGGCGCTGGAGGAGATGAACCAGTTCAGGGACAGCCCGACGGGCCTGCTCCGCATCAACGCGGCCCGCGCGGCGGTACCGACCCAGCTCGGCCCACGCCTGACCCGCTTCCTGCGCGCGCACCCCGATGTGCGCCTGGAGCTGACCGAGAACGATGGGCTGGTGGACATCGTCGCCGAAGGCTTCGATGCCGGCGTGCGCCTGCATGAGTTCGTGCCCGAGGACATGGTGGCCGTGCCGCTGGGCCCGGCCCTGCACGGCATGATCGTGGCCTCGCCCGAGTATCTGCGCCAGCACCCGGCGCCGCAGCATCCCCGCGACCTGCTGCAGCACGAATGCATCCGCTTCCGCTTCGCCAGCGGTCACCTGTACAAGTGGCAGTTCGACCGCGATGGGCAGTCGCTGGAAATCGACGTGCGTGGGCGACTGACGCTGAGCGAGCAGACCACCATCATGCGCGCGGTGCTGGATGGCTTCGGCCTGGCCTATGTTCTCGAGGATGCCGCGCGCCCGCACATCGAGGCCGGGCGGATGGTGGCGGTACTGCAGGACTGGAGCGAACCGTTTCCCGGCTTCGTGCTGTATTACCCCAGGCAACGGCAGATGGCGTCGGCCTTGCGCGCATTCGTGGACATGCTGCGCGAATAGATCCATGCCTGCGCGGACGCTGCCTGTCGAGGTAAAGTGCGCGCCGATCCAATCACAGGGACGTTCATGCATACGCTTGCCGAGATCGAACTGGCCACCGGCCAGACCTTTCCTGCTCTCTACCACCGGCTCGATGCAGAAGACCGGCTGAGCTGGGGGGCGATCCATCCGCAATGGGCGCAGGTGTGCCTTCCGGAGCTGCAACCGGTACCGCCGATTCTGCTGTATGCGCAGGATTACGAGCCGCTTGAGCGTGGCGAACTGCTCGAGGCCTGGCAGGAGCTGACTGCAGAGGATCACTACAACCCATTGCGCGAGGATCTGCAGCTGCTGCCGTTCGCCCGCACGGGGGCCGGTGACAGCTACTGCTTCTGGACCAATGCGCCGGGCTGCGACGAGCCGCCGGTGCTGCTGGTGTGGCACGACGATGATCGCGCTGACGTACTGGCCCGCAACCTTCAGGATTTCCTGTTCCGCAAGATGGTGGAGGCAGTGGCGGACTACGAGGCCCCCTACACGCTGTTGTCGCACGGTGACCTGGCCGACAATCTCCAGCGCTGGCTGGGCTCGCATCGCGCGTGGCTGCGGGACGACCAGGCCACTGCGCTGGAGGCCCTGTTTGCACGCAGCGCAGAGATCGAGCAGGGAGAGATCGATGAGGATCAGGCGCAGGCGCTGGTGCAGCAGCTGATCGGATTCGAGCGGCTGGACGAATCATTCGCCTACGTGCGCTGATGCTGGCGGCGGGCCCGGTGCATTCCGCCGATCAATCCAGCAGGGCGTCGTAGCCGGGGCCGGTGAACTGGATCAGGCAGAAGCCGTGCCCGAACGGATCCGCCAGTACTGCGATGCGCCCCCATGAACGCTCGCGTGGCGCCTGCTCGAGCGTTGCGCCTGCCGCCAACGCCTGGGCAAGCGCGGCGTCGAGGTCCTCCACGATCCAGTCGACGTGCAGCGGGGTCCAGTGACGTTCGTAATCCCGCACGTCACCGCCGACGGTAGCCGCGCTGCCCGCTTCGTTCTGCAGCAGATAGAGCGGGGTCGGGCCGCCCAGCAGTTCCAGCACCTCCGGGCCGAGACGGCGCCCGGCATGGAGGCCGAAGGCGCGTGTGTAGAACGCCTCGGCGGCCGCGAGGTCCGGAACGTCCAGATTGATGATGAAGGGGATCATGGCCCGGGTCCTGCGTTGTGCCAGGCACCATGCGCCGATGATTCCCGTCGATCAAGAGGGTGCGCGGTTTGAGGCAGCGTGTCGCGGAAAGGCGCCGGCGATCGTTCTAGACTCGAGCGATCGAACCTGCATGGGAGTGGCTCTGATGGGACTGCGCGAATGGGGGAGGGGGGCCGCACTGGCCGTGCTGCTCGCAGCCACTGGCGTCGGCATCGCGGATGCGCGTGACAGCCAGGCACCGGTGATGTCCGGCAATCCGATCCTGCCGGGCTGGTACGCGGACCCGGAGGCGGCCGTATTCGGCAGCACCTACTGGATCTTCCCCACGCGCTCGCGGCCCTATGCAGAACAGGTTGCCTTCGATGCCTTTTCGTCGCCCGACCTGGTGCACTGGCGCCGGCACGACAGCGTGCTGTCCATCGAGAACATTCCCTGGGCCAGGCAGGCGTTGTGGGCACCCTCGGTGGTGGCCAACGACGGGCGCTACTACTTCTTCTTCTCCGCCAATGACATCCAGAACGACGGCGAGACCGGTGGCATCGGCGTGGCCGTGGCGGACCAGCCCGAAGGGCCTTACCGCGATCTGCTCGGCAAGCCCCTGGTGGGCGCGTTCCACAATGGCGCGCAGCCGATCGACCAGTATGTGTTCAAGGATGACGATGGTGCCTGGTACATGATCTATGGCGGCTGGAAGCACGCCAACATCGTGCGCCTGAAGGCGGATTTCAGCGGCCTGCTGCCCTGGGACGACGGCACGCTGTTCAAGGAGATCACGCCGGCGCCGGAGTACGTGGAAGGTCCGCTGATGTTCAAGCGGGGCGGTCGCTACTACTTCATGTGGTCCGAAGGCGGCTGGGGCGAGCCGGACTACTCGGTGGCCTATGCGATCGCCGACGCGCCGACCGGGCCGTTCACACGCATCGGCCGGGTCCTGCAGCAGGACCCGGCCATCGCGACCAGCGCCGGGCACCACTCCCTGATCCACGCGCCCGGCGATGACACGTGGTACATCGTCTACCACCGCCGGCCGCTCCACCAGACCGACCGCAATGCCCGCGTCACCGCGATCGATCGCCTGTACTTCGACGCGCAGGGCCGCATCCTGCCGGTGAAGATGACGCACGAGGGCGTACCCGCGCACCGCCTGCGCTGAGGCGCAGGATGTACCTTTCCGCCACCTGTGTATACTATCCCCCAGTATAGTTCCTGGGTCACCCTGCCATGCCGCACTCTCCCGAAGAGAAGAAGAAGGTCCTGGCCCGCGTGCGCCGCATCCGCGGCCAGTGCGATGCACTGGACCGTGCGCTGGAAGCCGGCGCCGACTGCGGGCCCGTGCTGCAGCAGATCGCCGCCATCCGCGGGGCGGTCAACGGGCTGATGTCCGAGGTGATGGAAGCCCACCTGCGCGAAGAGTTCGGACGACCCGCAGCGTCCGATGAACAGCGCGCCGAGCGCGTGCGCGAGATGAGCGGGCTGATCCGCTCGTACCTGAAATAAGCAACGGCGCAGCATAGCGTCGTCCATCTGTTACTGCCTGTCTTTGGAGAATCCCACCATGAAATCCCGTGCCGCCGTCGCCTTTGCTCCCGGCCAGCCGCTGCAGATCGTCGAGATCGACGTCGCCCCGCCGAAGGCCGGCGAAGTGCTGGTCAAGATCACCCACACCGGCGTCTGCCACACCGATGCGTTCACCCTGTCAGGGGATGATCCGGAAGGTCTGTTCCCGGTGGTGCTGGGCCATGAAGGTGCCGGCATCGTGGTGGAAGTAGGCGAGGGCGTGACCAGCGTCAAGCCGGGTGACCACGTGATTCCGCTGTACACCGCCGAGTGCGGCGAATGCCTGTTCTGCAAGAGTGGCAAGACCAACCTGTGCGTGTCGGTACGCGCGACCCAGGGCAAGGGCGTGATGCCCGATGGTACCAGCCGCTTCAGCTACAACGGCGAGCCGATCTATCACTACATGGGCTGCTCGACGTTCAGCGAGTACACAGTGGTGGCCGAAGTCTCGCTGGCGAAGATCAATCCGCAGGCGAACCCGGAACATGTCTGCCTGCTCGGCTGCGGTGTCACTACCGGCATCGGTGCGGTGCACAACACGGCCAAGGTGCAGGAAGGCGACAGCGTGGCAGTGTTCGGCCTCGGCGGTATCGGCCTGGCCGTGATCCAGGGCGCGCGCCAGGCCAAGGCCGGCCGCATCATCGCGGTGGATACCAATCCGTCCAAGTTCGAGCTGGCGCGTGAGTTCGGTGCGACCGACTGCATCAATCCGAAGGACTTCGACAAGCCGATCCAGCAGGTCATTGTTGAAATGACCACCTGGGGCGTGGACCACAGCTTCGAGTGCATCGGCAACGTCAACGTGATGCGCGCGGCGCTGGAATGCGCGCACCGTGGCTGGGGCCAGAGCGTGGTGATCGGCGTGGCCGGCGCCGGCCAGGAAATCTCCACCCGTCCCTTCCAGCTGGTCACCGGCCGCAAGTGGATGGGCACAGCCTTCGGTGGCGTCAAGGGTCGCAGCCAGCTGCCGGGCATGGTGGAGGACGCGATGAAGGGCGACATCGAACTGGCGCCGTTCGTCACCCACACCATGGATCTGGACGGGATCAACGATGCCTTCGATCTGATGCACGAAGGCAAGTCGATCCGTTCGGTCGTGCACTACTGAGCCATCCCGGGTGGCAGGCCGTCAGGGCTGCCACCCTTCTGGAGAGACACCATGGAACGCATCGAACATCGTGCCTGCTTCGGCGGTTGGCAGGACGTGTACCGTCATCCCTCGTCCACGCTGGGCTGCGACATGCAGTTCGCCGTTTACCTGCCGCCGCAGGCGGAAACGCAGGCGCTGCCGGTGTTGTACTGGCTGAGCGGACTGACCTGCACCGAACAGAACGTCATCACCAAGGCGGGCGCGCAGCGCTATGCGGCCGAACATGGCGTGATTCTGGTCGCGCCCGACACCAGCCCACGCGGCGACGATGTCGCCGACGCGGAGGGCTACGATCTGGGCAAGGGTGCCGGCTTCTACCTCAACGCCACCCGCGAGCCGTGGTCCAAGCACTACCACATGCATGACTATGTGGCGCAGGAACTGCCGGCGCTGATCGAGGCGAACTTCGCGGTGACCGGTGCGCGCGCGATCAGTGGTCACTCGATGGGAGGCCACGGTGCACTGGTGGTCGCGCTGCGCAATCCGGGGCGCTACCGCAGCGTGTCGGCATTTTCGCCGATTGTTGCCCCCAGCCAGGTGCCCTGGGGACAGAAGGCGTTCCAGGCCTATCTGGGCGACAACCGCGCCGACTGGGCCGCGTGGGATGCCTGCGAACTGATCGCTGCGGCCAGCGAACGCTTGCCGCTGCTGGTGGACCAGGGCGGGGCCGATGAGTTCCTGCAGAGCCAGCTGCAGCCGCAGCGCCTGCAGCAGGCCTGCGACGCCGTCGGCCATCCGCTGACCCTGCGCCTGCAGGATGGCTACGACCACAGCTATTACTTCATCGCCAGCTTCATCGGCGAGCACATCGCTCACCACGCCCGCGCGCTGCACGGCTGAATAGCCCGCGTGACAGCTGCGGTCCCGGGGACGCAACCGCGCATGCCCCGGCGCGACGGACCGCCTGCGTCGATGTAGCGCCGCGCCATGCCCGGCGCAGGGGCAGGGGAAGCAGGTGTGGCGTGGATCACGCCTCCATGGCGGCCTGTCGCGCTATCGTGCGTGCAGACAGGCTTGCGCAGTGGGGGATGCATGCCGGTAGTGCTGGCGCTGCTGTACGTGTTCGGCCATGGCCTGGTCGTGGCCCTGTGGCCGGGGCCGGCAGGCCTGGGTTCGTTCGTGTTCCTCACCGGCGCGCCGCTGCTGGCCGCCGCCGCATGCCTGTGGCGCGCGCGTGCGGATCGCGCCGCGCTGGGCTGGCGTGCGATCGCGCTGGCACTGCTGCTGTGGGCGGGGGGCATGGGCATCAACATGCTCGATGCACTCAGTGCCGACCGCCCCGACATCACCCCGGGCGCCAGCCTGCTGCTGTACGTGCTGTATGGCGTGCCGCTGGTGTTCATCCTGGCCCGCTCGCGGCGGGAGCGCTGGGCCATCAGCGTGATCGACGGAATCATGGCGGCCCTGCTGGGCGTGCTGTTCTTCGTGCATACCCAGTCATTTGCCGACCATGTCGGCATCGACGACCAGGCGCTGGCCAACATGCAGCGCATGTTCGATATCCAGAACCTGTGCATCGCTGTCTTTGCCATCGTGCGCTGGGTGTCCTGTGATGTCCCGGAGCGACGCAGCGTGTTCCGCGCGCTGGCGCTGTACGCGCTGGCCTATCTGCTGGTGGCCTACTACATCAACCACTTCACCTCCGAACAGTCTTTCGGCGCCTACAACGATCTGCTGATCGACGTGCCGTTCCTGTTGCTCGCGCTGCTGGCACTGCGGCGGTCGCCAGCTACCGGATTCGTGCTGCAGCCGCGGCTGGCCCGGCTGGTGCAGGCCGGCGGCCCGATCATCCTGCCGCTGCTGTTGCTGGTGGTGGGCACCCTTGTGGTGGACCATGCCAGGCCCCTGGCATTGGCTGGATTCGTTCTGGCCACGTTGGGCTTCAGCCTGCGCAGTGCGCTTCTGCAGATCGATCTGCTGGAACGGCAGGCCGGGCTCGACCAGCTCGCGCGCCAGGATGGCCTGACCGGCGTAGCCAACCGCCGCCAGTTCGATGCCGAACTGCAGGCCGAATGGAACCGGGCGCGGCGGAGCGGCAGCGAACTGGCGCTGCTGCTGGTCGATATCGATCATTTCAAGGCGTTCAACGATGCCCATGGTCATCCCGCCGGCGACCGTTGCCTGCAGGCCGTGGCGGCGCTGCTGCAGCACAGCGCCGGGCGTGCGGGCGACAGCGTGGCGCGTTACGGCGGTGAGGAATTCGCGGTGATCGTGCCAGGCACGGCGTTGGACGGCGTGCAGGCCTTGGCCGAGCGGCTGCGACGCGCGGTGGAAGCGCTGCAGCTGCCGGAAGGGCGGGTCAGCATCAGCATCGGCATCGCATTCCTGCATCCGCCGGCAACAGCCGATGCCGGGCAGCTGCTCGCCGATGCGGATGCGGCGTTGTATGTGGCCAAACGCGCGGGACGCAATCGTGTGGCGATGCAGGGCGCAGCGCCGGCCGGTGCAGACGGCCACTAGACCCCGCCCCGCGCATTCGCCAAGGGAACGCGGTTCTGCCGCTGGTGGCTGTCGCCCGCGGACGCGCCTTCGTCGGCGGTACCCGCACTCCGTCGCACCGCGCTGGCGATCACGCGGGAGCCGGTTCACCGTCACCCACCAGTGTGGAGAGGAGCAGACATGCACAGAACCCTGGTGTCGCTGGCCGCGTGGAGCGCGTTGGCCTTCAGTGCGCAGGCGGTCGCGGCCACGGCGGCGTCGCCTTGCGCCGCTGCGAGCTACCGGATGGCCGATGGCAGTACGCTGGACATCGGCCCGGGTGCGGGCGATCAGCTGCGCTGGCGCACGCCAGATGGTCGCAGCGGCGCACTGCAGCGCACCGCGGGCGATGCCTGGACCAGTACCCGCGGCTGGACCGTGCAGCCGGACGGGCACCGGATGGTGCTCACGGACTGTGGGAAGCGCGGCATCAGCGTCGATGGAATGAAGGGCGAGCGCATTCCGCTGCGGCAGATCGACACCCGTTTCAGCGGTGCCGGCGCAACGCTGCAGGGGCGGCTGACGCTGCCTCCGGGCGATGCGCCGGTTCCACTGGTGGTGCTGGTGCATGGTGCGGAGAACAGCTCCGCGCTGGAGCGCTACTCGCTGCAGCGCGAGTTCGCCAGTGCCGGCATCGCCGTGTTCGCGTACGACAAGCGGGGCACGGGACGCTCTGGCGGGCGGTACACGCAGAACTACCTGACCCTGGCCAATGATCTGATCCTGGCCACGCGCGAAGCACGCCGGCTGGCGGGGGCACGTGTGCAGCGGGTCGGCTACCAGGCCGGCAGCCAAGGCGGCTGGGTGGCGCCGCTGGCGGCACGCATCGAGCCTGTGGATTTCATCGTGATCAGCTTCGGCCTGGCGGTCTCGCCGCTGGAGGAAGACCGCGAGGCGATCGCCTTCGACATGCAGCGGGCCGGCCAGGGCGCGGAAGCCACTGCGCAGGCGATGCAGATCGCCGATGCGGTGGCGACCATCGTCGAAAGCGGATTCACCGAGGGATTCGATGTACTGGCGGAGGTGAAGCAGCGTTACCAGCATGCGCCCTGGTTCCCTGCGGTACGCGGGAACATTACCGGTTATCTGTTGTCGACTCTGGAGGTCACTGCGCGCGAGCAGGGGCCGCGGCTGCTGGACGGAGTGCCGGCCCATTACGACCCTTTACCGGTGCTCACGCATCTGCAGGTGCCGCAGTTGTGGATCTTTGGCGGGCAGGACCGCGATGCGCCGCCGGTAGAGACGCTCAGGCGTCTTGCGGTTCTGCAGGGCCAGGGACGGCCGATCTCCACGGCCGTGTATGCAGACGCCGATCATGGCATGTACGAGTTCGAGCTGGATGCGGCCGGGGAACGTGTATCGACACGGCAGCCGGCCGGGTACTTCCAGCTGATGACGGACTTCATCCGTGGCGATGCGCTGCGGGCCGAATACGGCCAGGCCCGCCCGACGTCCGCGCGATGAGGGCTTCGACGGGCGAAGCCCAGCAGACGCCAGCGCGTTCGCCGCTCAACGCACGTCGCGCAGTTCCCAGTGATGGCCGGCCAGCAGACGCAGGCGCTGCTTGAACACATCGCTGTCGATGCGGGTGGTGGCCACCAGGTTGATGCGCAGGTCCTTCTGCTCACCGGTTACGGTGGCGTCCGGGTCGGTCACGCCCCACTGCGGCTCCACTGCATCCGGATCGGGTTGCTTGGCTTTCCAGCGCTCGAACAGCGCGCCGCTGCGCAGGGCGTCCTGCAGTTCTTCGGCAAAGCCGGCTGCGCCCTGCGAATGGAAGGACAGGTCGGGGTCGTTGCCGCGGGCCTTGGATGGGTCGGGAAGGCTGATGTGGTACTGCGCAGGCATGGTGATCTCCTTGAAGTGCGGCAAGGCTGGCATAGACGCGGTGCAATGCTTGTGTACATCCGGCACACCTGCACCTGCATGCAGGCGTCGCCCGCCCTCATTCGAACCGATGCGGTCCATCGGCAAAGCCCACGGTAACGGCGCCCTTTCCGACGTTGACCATGCCGGTCAGGCTCATCACCGATTCGTACACGTTGACGCCGTGGGTGGCGCAGACGTCCGTCAGCTGCGCATAGCCGGGCAGGGCGCGCAGCTCCTCCAGCTCACCGCCATAGCTGACGCAGACTGTCGGTGTCATCAGTCCACTGCGCACGCGCTGGCCAACCACAGCGAAGAGCTTCTGCACGGCATTGTCGAAGCCCTTGATCTTGGCTACCGGGCCGGTCTCACCGCGGTAGCCGTGCAGCACCGGCTTGATGTCCAGTGCGCTGCCCAGCGCGGCACTGAGCAGGCCGACACTGCGGTCGCCCTTGTGCCGCGCGCGGGCCCGCATGTAATACAGGTCACGGGTGACCATGTAGCCATGCACGTTGCCGGCCAGTTCCTCCAGCCGCTCGCGGATCTGCTGCACGCTGGCGTTGCTGTCGCGCAGGCGAACCGCTTCCACCGCCGTCACCGCCTGCGCGGCGAACAGGTTCTGGGTGTCGAGCACGCGCAGTGCGAAGGGCGAGTTGTAGCCCGCGGCCTGCCGCACCGGCTTGTAGTCGTTGAGGATGGCGAAGCTGGCCTGCAGGGCGTTGTCGTGGATCGGGCTGCGGGTCTTGGTGATGGTCATGCAGAAGACGTGGTCGTAGTCGATCACCAGCTGCTGCAGGAACAGGTCACGGATCTGGTTGACGCTGAAGGGGATGGTCTCCGCCTCGGCACCATGTTCGGCCACGTGTGCGTGCAGGAAGCTGAGCGTGGCCTGTTCGTCGCGGTGGTCGGCGAGTACGGCTTCGCCGATCCGTACGGTGATCGGGAGCAGCACGATGTTGTGTTCGGCAATGAACGCCTGCGGCAGGTCGCAGGCCGAGTCGACGACGATTCCGATGCGCATCCGCGGCTCCCCCCTCCAGGGCGGTTGTTGGTTCGGAAGTGTGAAAAATATCTCAAAACGGGAGCCCGCGCGCGAGGGAAGCGCAGGCGCCCTGTTCAGCGTCTGCGCTGTACCGCGATCGGCAGGGCCTCCACCCGCTGCCATTCCGGCTGCTTCAGCAGGTCCGGATCGGCCAGCACCGCGGCCATCAGCGGGTGCGCGTCATTGCCCCAGAACAGCTCGTCGCCGATGGCCAAGGTCGGTACGCCGAACACGCCGGCCGCGAGCGCAGCCTCGGTGTTGCGCCGCAGCTGCTCCTTGACCTCTGCGGTTGCCGTGGCGGCCGCCACATCCGCGATGCCCAGCCGCGCGCCGGGTTCGCGCAGCGCCTCGGCGCTGTCGGCGGCGTTGCCCTCGCGCCAGATCCAGTCGAACAGCACGTCCACGGCCTGCGCGCCGCCGCCTGCGGCCAGGCACAGCCGCAGAGCGGCCAGCGGGTTGAACGGGTGGGCAGGCGGGAAGCGCAGCGTCACGCCTTCCGCCTG
This sequence comes from Stenotrophomonas sp. RS-48, assembly GCF_030053245.1. Taxonomy (NCBI): domain Bacteria; kingdom Pseudomonadati; phylum Pseudomonadota; class Gammaproteobacteria; order Lysobacterales; family Lysobacteraceae; genus Stenotrophomonas; species Stenotrophomonas sp. RS-48. Next base: position 75,544 of record NZ_JASGBV010000044.1, on the reverse strand, counting down.
CGCGTTCCAGAGCAACTGGCGGTAGATGAAGCGCCGCTTGGCCGGGATCTCGGCCGGGCCGAGATTGCCAAGCTGCTGCAGCACCGCCCCGAAGGCGATCGGCACCGGCTGTACCTGTGCGAACTGGGGCAGTTGCTTGACCTTCTGCCAGTGCAGGTAGGAGTAGGGCGAGACGAAATCGAAGTACCAGTGCAGCGGGGCCATGGGGCTTTCCTCGTCGGTCAGGGCTGCGCGTTGCGCTGCAGATAGCGGTCGCGCAGGTCGGTCTGGCGCGAGCGCATCGGCATCGGCCGCCCTCCCATCCAGACCTGTTCGGCATAGTGCGCCACATCCAGTGGGTCGCCTTCCCACAGCACCAGGTCGGCGCGCTTGCCGGGCTCGATGCTGCCGATCTGGTCGGCCACCCCGAACGCCTGTGCGGGAACCCGGGTCAGGCCTGCCAGCCCGTCGGCCCAGGGCAGGCCATGGGCGACCGCATTGCCTGCGAGCTGGCGGATCTTGCGTGCGTTATGCGAGGCATCGCCACGTTGCACGAAGCTGACGGGCACGCCCGCACGCTGCAGTCGTGCCGCGTTTTCCAGGGTGGCGCCGATCTGGTCGAAGCTGGCCGGCAGGTTGGCCAGCACGTCGACGAACACCGGCACGCCGGCCGCAGCCAGCTCCGGCGCCAGCTGCCAGGCTTCGCTGGCTCCAGACAGGGCGATCTTCACCTTTTCGCGTGCAGCCCAGCGCAGCAGCTGGCGGATATCGGCAGCGCGATCGATTTCAACCACGATGCGGCCCTGGCCGGCCAGATAGCGCGACAGTGTGCGGCGACCGGCCGGTGTCAGCACGGCGTGCGGTGAATCGGCGGCGACCTGGCCGCGCGCTTCATCCACCATCTGCTGCAGCAGCATCCACTGTGCTGCACGCGAATGACCGGTCAGTTCCGACGCTGCGGCGCCCAGCCGCAGGAACAGCGCACGTGGACCCAGCGGGTCGGCGCTGCCATCGAGCCGCATCACCCCGCCCTGGCCCGCCACGAAGCCACCGCCGGTGACGGCGCCCAGCGCGGTGAAGCCGATGCCCTCCAGTCGCGCCACCGGAATGAGCACCGACGCGGGGTTGTAGGCCAGGGTCACGTCGAACTCCGGACGCAGCGGTTGCTCGCCGATCTTCAGGCTGCTGTCGACCGTACTCGCTTCTCCCGAGACTTCCTCGATGCCGATCTCGGCGATGCCACCGAACAGCGCGGGCGTGAGCGGGCGGCCATCGGCTTCAACCACGGTCGTGCCGGCCGGTGCGGCCAGGCCCGTACCCACGGCACGGATGATGCCGCCCTGCACCAGCACATCGGCGTGCTGCAGGCTGCCGCGTGCGCTGGCGGTGTGAACCGTTGCGCCGCGCACCAGCAGATCCTGTGCCGATGCCGTGCCGGTGATGCCTGCCAGCACCATGATCGCAGCGCCGAGCCATGCCCGGTTGCGGCTGGAAGACCTTGCCATCTGAATGGAACCGGCCATCAGTGCACCTCCTGCCCGAGCTGGAAGTCCGACTGCGGCGTTGCCGGCAACGCACTGCGGTCGTACAGGCGGCGGCCATCGACATAGACCTGCTCGGCCAATGCGTAGGAGCTGAAGGGATTGCCGTTCCACACCACCACGTCGGCCATCTTGCCGGGCTCCAGCGTGCCGGTCTGGCGCTCGATGCCCAGCGCCTTGGCGGCATTGGCGGTCATCCAGGTGATCGCATGTTCAGGAGTGATCGGGGCCATGCGTGCGCGGCGCGCGGCGGCCATGACCTTGGCGGCTTCCTGGTTCAGGCGCTGGATGCCTTCGGGCGAATCGGAATGGACGATGGCGCAGCTGTTCTTCGCCCGGTCCACCAGCGCGATGTTCTCGGGGATGCCATCGAAGGCTTCCATCTTGAAGCCCCACCAGTCGGCCCACAGTGCGCCGCAGACGCCGTCCGCCGCCAGCCGGTCGGCCAGCTTGTAGGCCTCCACGCCGTGGTGGAACGCTGCCACCTTGAAACCGAATTCCTTGGCCAGATCGAGCATGGTGGCCATTTCGTCGGCACGGTAGCAGTGGATGTGCACGCGGATGTCGCCCTGGATCGCGCCGGCCAGGGTGTCCAGCTTGAGATCGCGCTTGCCACCGGCATCGCCCGCGCTGTCACCTTTGTCGCTGCCGAACCAGCGCTTGCGCTTGGCTGCCTTGGGCGTGTTCTTGGTGATGTAGTCGGCGGCATCGATGAAGGCTGCGCGGTAGCCGGCGACGTTGCCCATCCGGGTAGCAGGCGTCACACCCTTGCCTTCGCCATAGACGCGTTTGGGGTTCTCGCCGCAGGCCATCTTCAGGCCCCACGGCGCGCCAGGAAACTTCATCGCCTGGTAGGTGATGGCCGGAACGTTCTTCAGGGTCACGCCGCGGCCACCGACCAGGTTGGCCGAGCCGGGCAGCACCTGCATGCTGGTCACGCCGCCGGCCAAGGCGGCAGCGAAGCCGGGATCCTGCGGCCACACCGAATGCTCTGCCCAGACATTGGCCGTGACCGGTGCGGTCATCTCGTTGCCATCGCTGTGGGCGCCCACCCCCGGGCTGGGATATACGCCCAGGTGCGAGTGCACGTCGATCAGCCCGGGGGTGACCCACTTGCCCTGCGCGTCGATGCGGGTGACATCGGCCTCGGCCTGCAGCTGCTGGCCGACAGCAACGATGCGGCCCTCACGCAGCAGGATGTCGGCATTGTCCAGGCGCTGGCCGGTGCCGGTCAGCACCGTTGCGTTGTGGATCAGCACCGGCGCATCGGGCTGCGCCCGATAGGTGCTGGGGTAAGGATCGGCCATGAAGCGCGAGGCGCCCAGTGCTGGCGCGGTGGCCAGCGTAACCAGCGCCAGCCCCAGCCCGGCGCGCAACAACGTCGACGTCATGCAGATCCCCTCGGCTACGTAAGCAACCGCTGACGCTAGCCGGGCAGCGGTGGGCTTGCCAAGTGACCTTCTTCACAGGGTGCGACCGCGTGCCTCGACGGCGTCGCCCCACTGGCCGAAAATAGGCGGTCCCCGCCGTTCCGGACCGAGCATGAAGAGCAAGCAGGAAATCGTCGACAACTGGCTGCCGCGCTATACCGGCGTGCCCCTGGACCAGTTCGGCCCGCACGTCCTGCTGACCAACTTCGGCGGCTACCTGCACACCTTCTCCGAACTGACCGGTGCGCCCATCGTCGGCCTGGACCGGCCCATGGCCAGCGCCACCAGCGATGGCATCACGATGATCAACTTCGGCATGGGCAGCCCCAATGCCGCGATCATCATGGACCTGCTGTCGGCGGTGATGCCCAAGGCGGTATTGTTCCTGGGCAAGTGCGGGGGCCTGAAGCGCAAGAACCAGCTGGGCGACCTGGTGCTGCCGATCGCCGCGATCCGTGGTGAAGGCACTTCGGGCGACTATCTGCCACCGGAAGTACCGGCACTGCCGGCCTTCGCCCTGCAGCGCGCGGTCTCGACCATGATCCGCGATCTGGGGCACGACTACTGGACCGGTACCGTCTACACCACCAACCGGCGGGTCTGGGAACACGACGAGGCATTCAAGGAACGGCTGCGCGCGATGCGCTGCATGGCCATCGACATGGAAACGGCCACGGTGTTCGCCGCCGGCTTCGCCAACCACATCCCCAGCGGCGCCCTGCTGCTGGTTTCGGACCAGCCGATGATTCCCGACGGGGTCAAGACCGAAGCCTCCGATGCCAAGGTCAGCTCCCAGTTCGTGGAAAACCATATCCAGATCGGCATCGAGGCGCTTAAGCTTATCCGGCGCAACGGCAAGTCGGTCCGCCATCTGCGCTTCGACGAATGATGATGAGGGCCGGGCGCGGGACGTCCGGGCCCGGGAGTAGGTAATGGACGTTGCCGCGCAGGTGGTGGAATTCTGGAAGGAGGCGGGCCCTGCGAAGTGGTTCGCCCGCGACGATGCGTTCGACGCGCAGTTCCGCCGATTGTTCCTCGATGAGCATTTCGCTGCGGCCGCGCGTGCGCGCGAACACTGGCTGGGCAGCGCCGAGGGTGCGCTGGCCCTGATGCTGCTGTTGGACCAGTTCCCGCGCAACTGCTTCCGTGGCACCGCCCACTCCTACGCCACCGATGGGCTGGCCCGGCACTACGCCATGCGTGCCATCGAGGAAGGCTTGGACCTGCAGCTGGTTCCGAAGCTGCGGGCCTTCATCTACCTGCCGTTCGAGCATTCCGAGGATCCGCTGGACCAGGACCGTTCGGTGGCCATGTTCGACGCGCTGGGTGACAAGGAATACCTGCAGTACGCCGACCTGCATCGCGACATCATCCGCCGTTTTGGCCGCTTCCCGCACCGCAACGCCGTGCTGGGCCGCATTCCCACGCCGGAGGAACTGGACTACCTGGCCGAAGGCGGGTTTGCCGGCTGACCGGGCGGCGCCAGCCACGCGCGCGGCAGGCAGGAAACGGAAAACGCCGGCGTCCGCCGGCGTTTTCCTGTTCCGCGCTGCAGCCGATCAGTACTTCGGCACGCCGTTGTCCACCTCTTCGGACCAGGCGTTGATGCCGCCGGTGATGTTGAAGACCTTGGTGAAGCCAAGCGCGCGGAACTGCTCGGCAGCCTGCGCACTGCGACCACCGTGGTGGCACAGGAAGGCCAGTGCGGTGTCCTTCGGCAGTGCTTCCAGCTCGGCGCGGCCGTTGCCGTCGAACACCTTGAACGGCACGCCGACGGCGGCGATGGCGCGCTCGTCAGCCGGGCGCACGTCCACCAGGATCGCGTTGCCGGCGCGCACCAGGTCGTCGGCGTCGCGCACGCTGATTTCCTGCACCGGCTTGGGCGCATTCGGGTTGTCGATGGCCAGGCCCTTGCCGCGGATGTCGTCCACCCAGTCGATGGTGATGCCTTCGGCACGGCGCGCGCTGGCCAGGTCGAACTGCACGCGCAGTCCATTGGATTCGGCGGCGATCGCAGCCTCGTCATGCGGAGCGAGCTGGAAGTTGGGCTGGAAGCCTGCATCGATGCTCAGCTGCAGGGCGGCGCCCGGGGCGTCGGCCAGCGCGCCCTTGAGCATCTCCACCGCGGCCGGGGTGACGGTGATGCGCGGCGGGGTGCGGTCCGGCGCGGGCAGGCCCAGCACGCTGCTCAGTTCGCCGCTGGCGGCCATCTGCAGCACGATGTCGCTGCCACCGACCAGTTCGCCGTCGATGTACAGCTGCGGGATGGTCGGCCAGTCGCCGTAGGCCTTGATGCCTTCACGGATTTCCTGGTCGGCCAGCACGTTGACGTGAGCGAACTCGACGCCCAGGTCCTGCAGCGCGCCCACGGCCTTGGCCGAGAAGCCGCACTGCGGCATCGACGGCTGGCCCTTCATGAACAGCACGACGCGGTTGGCGTTGAGGAGGGATTCGATGCGCGAACGCAGGGCAGGATCGAGAGACATGGGAAGTCGGGGGTCCAGTAATTCGAATCTTCGATTCTACCCCTCATGGCATCATGGGGTATGAGCAGCGCAGGAACATTGCATCGCATTCCGCCCCGGCCATGGCGCTGGCTGCCCTGGCTGGTGGCGTCGCAGTTGGCGGTGATCCTGGCCTGGGTGCTGGCGGGATGGCACTGGGGTCTGCCGCTGATGGTGGCCAGCCACGCGTTGTTCATCGTGCCGGTGTTCCTGCCCAACAGCCGCTTCTACACGCCGGTGCTGAGCCGCCTGGCGCAGGCGGACGACGCGGTCTGGCTGACCATCGATGACGGTCCCGGTGCGGACACGCTGGCCGTGCTTGATCTGCTGGATCGGCATCAGGCGCGGGCGACATTCTTCCTGGTGGGCGAGCGGGCGCTGGCCCAGCCGGCGCTGGTGGCCGAGATCCTGCGCCGCGGGCACGATCTGGGCAACCACAGCTTCAGCCATCCGCAGGCGCGCTTCTGGCGGCTGGGACCGAAGGCGATGCGTGCGGAGATCGAAGGCTGCCAGCATGCGCTGCAGGCATTGTCGGGCACGCCGGTGCGCTGGTACCGGTCGGTGGTGGGCATGACCAATCCGTTCGTGGGCCCGGTGCTGCGCCGCCTGGGCCTGGTGCGGGTGGGATGGAGCGCCCGCGGCTTCGATGGTGTCGGCTGTACGCCCGAGCGCGTGCTGGAGCGCCTGCTGCCGGATCTTCGCCCGGGCGCCATCGTGCTGCTGCATGAGGGGGCCGCCCATGGCCACAACCTGGTAATCATCGAACGCGTGCTGCAGGCACTGCATCAGCGTGGATTGAAGGCAACGCTGCCTTCGGTATAGCGCAGCGGCACGCACGGAATCCGCCGGGCACGGCCCGGCGCTACCAGGGGAATGGGCAGGCATCCGGTAGCGCCGGGCCACGCCCGGCGTCACCCAGGCCGTTCGGCCACCACCAGCCAGCTGTTGAACGGTGTGCGCCCGTGCAGCGGCCGTGGTGCGGCGACGCGCAATCCCGCTTCGCTCAGTGTCGCCAGCAGGGTCTTCGGCTGGGGATAGTGCCGCGGGCGGGTACCCATCCAGCCCACCAGCCAGGCAAGGCGGTCCGCGACCCGCGTGGTGCGGTCCCGGCCATCACCGGTCGCCAGCGGCGTGCGCAGCAGCAGCCGTCCTCCGGGGGACACCCGCGCGCTTGCGGCACGCAGCAGCGTCTGCTGCGGTCCGGCATCCAGGTACTGCACTACGTCCAGCAGCAGTACATGGCCGACGTGCGACGGCAGCGCAGCCTGCACATCCAGGCATTCGAAGCGCACGGCCGGCAGGCCTTCACCGGCTTGCCGCGCCCGCTCGATCTTGGCGGCGTCCACGTCCACCCCGAGATAGGGCTGGCCGCGCCCGCGCTGGCGCAGCACATGCGCGAACAGGCCCAGTCCGCAACCCAGGTCCAGCACCGGCTGGCCATCCTCGGGCAGCTGTTGCAGCACGCCGTCGTACAACGGATCGCTGCCGAGCTTGCCGCGGGTGTAGTAATAGTCGCGGCGGCTGCCCCAGGCCTGTGCAGGTCGGAACGCCTCGGCGATCGCGCGGGCCTGCGGGGAGGTCAGCGGGGAGCAGGGCAGGGGCGTGCCATTCCGTGGCGTGCCGTCCATCGGGTCAGCCGGCGTCGCCTAGCCGGCGCAGGGCGACCGGCAAGGCACGCTCGCTCCACAATGCATACATGCGCGCGGAGGGGTGCAGACCGTCTTCGGCGATCATCGCCGGGTCGTGACCGTGGACGCGGCTGATGTCGGTGATGTCGACGAAGTCGACGCCGAGGCCACTGCAGACCTGCTCCGCAGCCGCGTTGAACGCGTCGGTTTCGATGCCGATGCGGCCACGGTGTCGGCCGCTGCTGGCGCCGAACGGCGTCACGCCCCAATCGGGAAACGACAGCACCAGCACCCGATCGGTACGGCCGCCGGCAAAACCGATCGCGCGCTGCAGCAGGGCCTGGAACTGCGTGCGGTATTCGTCGAGCGGGCGGCCGCGGTACTGGTTGTTGACCCCGATCAGCAGGCTGACGAAGTCGAACGGCCCCTGCGGGGCGGCCTCGTCGATGCCGGCATCGAGCTCGTCCGTGGTCCAGCCGGTGGTGGCGATGGTCTGCGGATCGGCCAGCGCGACGCCCTGTGCGCGCATCGCGGCGGCCAGCTGATGGGGCCAGCGGCCTTCGACCGCGACGGCCTCACCGATGGTGTAGGAGTCGCCCAGCGCCAGATAGGACAAGCCCACGACTCAGGCCACCGAACGGCGTGGCTTGATCGGTACGACCTTGGTTGAATCCTCGGCGCGGCGGGCCAGCACGCGGTCGATGCGGGCGAACACATCGCGCATCACCGAGGCCTCCGGCAGCAGGGTTACGCGGAAGTGGTTGCGGTAGGGCACGTTGAAGCTGGAACCGGGCACCACCAGCACGCCCTCGTTGTCCATCAGGTCCAGGGCGAAGGTGTGATCGTCGAAGCCCTTGGCGGCAGCGCCGACCACCGCCGGGAAGGCATACAGCGCGCCGGCGGGGGCCACCAGCGACAGATGCTCGCTGGCCTCGCAGGCTTCGATCACCGCGCGGCGGGTTTCGTACAGGCGCCCGCCCGGGGCACACAGTGCCGAAATGGTGTCGGGCCCGTTCACCGCAGCCTCGATGGCGTACTGGCCGGGCACATTGGCGCACAGGCGCAGCGCGCTGAGCAGGTCCATCGCCGCGCGGAAGTCGCCCAGGCGTGCGTCATCGCCGCTGAGGTGCGCCCAACCCACGCGCCAGCCGCAGGCGCGATGCACCTTGCTCAGCCCGCTGAAGGTCAGGCACGGATGGTCGCCCGCCAGCGGTGCGACCGGCTGGAACACCGCCTCGTCATACAGGATCTGGTCGTAGATCTCGTCGACCAGCAGCAGCAGGTTGTGCCGGCGCGCGATGTCCACCACGCGTTCAAGCAGTTCGCGCGGGTAGCTGGCGCCACTGGGATTGTTCGGATTGATCAGCACGATCGCGCGGGTGCGCGAGGACACCAGGGTCTCGATCTCGCTCGGGTCCGGCTGGAAGCCGTTCTCGGCGGCGCAACGGTAGTACACCGGCCGGCCGTCGTTGAGGATGGTGGAGGCCGACCACAACGGGTAGTCCGGGGACGGCACCAGCACTTCATCGCCGGGGTTGAGCAGCGCACGCAGCGACAGGTCGATCAGTTCGCTGACGCCGTTGCCGACGAACACACGGTCCGGGTGCGCGTCGGGAGCGCCGCGACGGGTGTAGTAGGCAGCGATCGCCTCGCGCGCCACCGGCAGGCCCTGCTGGTGGGTATAGGGATCGGTGCGACCCATGTCGTCGGCGATCGCGCGCTGCAGGTGTTCCGGGGCGCGGAAGCCGAAATTGCCGGGGTTGCCGATGTTGAGCTTGATCAGCTTGCGGCCCTGCGCCTCCAGCTCCCGGGCTCGCCGGGCCAGTTCTCCGCGGATTTCGTAGCGCACTTCGGAAAGGCGCTCGCGGGTGGCCAGGGGCTTGGGCGCGGAGGTTGACATGGTCGGTGAGCCGTCGGATGGCATGGAGGTTCCATGGTAGCGGAATTGCTGCACTGCATGGCAAGGCCCCCAGGGCCCGCCGCTGCTGGGCTGGAGCGGCGTTGGCACGGGTAGAATGGAGGCGATGACCCAGACCCCCGATTTCACCGCCCTGCAGACCATCGGCTGGCCCTGGCCGGGCCCGGCGCAGCAGGCCGACTGGCAGGCCATGATGGCCGAGCACCCGCAGGCCCGCCCGGCCCGGGTGATCGAGCAGCACCGTACGCACTATGTCGTGGCCGACGCCCCGGACGCTGCGATCAAGGCCGAATCGCTGCCGGAATGGCAGCGGCCACGCTTTCCCAGCCATGAGCGGCCGGCGGTCGGCGACTGGGTGCTGCTCGACGGCATCCGCATCGTGGCGCTGCTGCCACGTCGCACCGCGATCAAGCGCGGCGCCGCCGGCGAGCATTATCACCAGCAGGTGATCGCGGCCAACATCGATACGGTGTTCATCGTCTGCGGGCTGGATGCGGACTTCAATCCGCGGCGTATCGAGCGCTACCTGCTGCTGGTGGGCGGCGGTGGTGCCGAACCGGTGGTGGTGCTGACCAAGGCCGACCAGACCGAATACAGCGAAGACGCGCTGGCGGTGCTGGAAGAACTGGAAATGCAGGGGATCGCCCTGCATGCCATCAATGGCCTGGATGCTGGCAGCGTGGCTGTGCTGCAGCCGTGGTTGGGCCCGGGCCGCACCGTGGTGCTGGTGGGCTCCTCCGGCGCCGGCAAATCCACGCTGACCAACACGCTGCTCGGCGAGCAGCGGATGAAGACCAATGCGGTGCGCGCCAACGACTCGCGCGGGCGTCATACCACCACCCATCGTGCGCTGATGCCGTTGCCGACCGGTGCCTGCCTGATCGACACGCCCGGCATGCGCGAGCTCAAGCCGACCGGCGAGGAGACGCTGGCCGAAGGGGGCTTCGCCGATATCGAAGCACTGGCCGAACAGTGCCGCTTCCGCGACTGCTCGCATCACCAGGAGCCCGGTTGTGCGGTACGGGCGGCCATCGACGCGGGTGAGATCGAGGAAAGCCGGCTGCTGAACTACTTCAAGTTGAAGGAAGAAGTGGCGGCTGCGGCCGCCAAGCTGGCCGTGCGCCAGGCCGAGACCGCGCAGGAACGAGGTGGCAGGAAAGGCAAGGGCCAGCAGTTCCGTCCGGCAGGAAAGCCGCGACGTCGTTGATGAGGCAGCCGGCCACGGGCGCGGCTGCATGGAGATTCATCCCGGGATGCCGGGGTAACGCCCTCGCTGATGCCGGGGCCCGCGGTGGACAGCGCACGGCCTGGCAGGGCGCTATAGTCCGCGCATGGAAACGACCGCCGTGCTGGATCGCGAGGTGGCCCACCATGCGGCGCTCGATGCGCGGCTGGTCGAGGCCGTGGGTGGCATCCGCCTGCTGGGCCTGACCAGCTGGCCGGCGACGGTGCAGGCACCGTTCCTGGACAGCGTCGCGCGCGGGCAACCGCAGTTGCCGAAGGTGGACTACCCGAAGCTGGATTTCAGCGAGGAACGCCGCACCTTGGCAGCCATCGCCGCCGACTGCGACGCGGGGCATCCCTTGGGTCACTACGTGCAGCAGTCCGCGCACAGCTGGGACCTGGCCGCACGCCTGCTGGAGGGCCTGGGTACCGCAGCGGTGGACACCTGTTCGGTGCAGCTGTTCGGCGCTCCCGAACAGCCCTTGCCGGGCAATGGCCCGAGCACGCGCGATGCAGCGCGCCATTTCATCCAGATCGCGGCCGAGCTGGACCATGAACTGCTGGCGCCGGAAGAACAGGTGCCGGTGTCTGCGATCGCGCTGCAACTGCAGCTGCAGAACGATCTGGATGCCTTCTTCGAATCGCGGATCATCCAGGTGCAGCTGGACCCGGAACTGGTGTCCAAGGCGGCCGCCGGGCCGACGCGGATCCGCCTGCGTACCAGTGCGCGCTTCAGCGCCTACGATCGTGCACAGCTGTTCCATCACGAAGCGCTGGTGCATTCGCTGACCGCGTTGAATGGCCGGGAGCAGCCGGTGCTGCCCAGCCTGGCTTTGTCCTCACCCCGGGTGACGGCTACCCAGGAAGGGTTGGCCACGTTTGCCGAGCAGATCACCGGCAGCATCGACATCGAGCGCCTGAAGCGGATCAGCCTGCGTACCGAGGCCATCGCGATGGCCCGCGAGGGCGCCGACTTCATCGAGGTGTTCCGCTACTTCTGCGATGCCGGGCAGAACCCGGAAGAGAGCTTCGCATCGGCCCAGCGCGTGTTCCGCGGAGTGCCCCCCGGCGGCGGGCTGGCCTTCACCAAGGACACCGTGTACCTGCGCGGGCTGGTATCGGTGCACACCTTCTTCCGCCACATGCTGGCCGAGGATCGCCTGCAGGTCTGCCGGTGGCTGTTCGCGGGCAAGATGAGCCTGCAGGACGCCATCGCGTTCGCGCCGTTGTTCCAGGCCGGGGTGCTGAAGCCACCGCGCTGGCTGCCGCACTGGGTCAGCCGGGCCAATGGCCTGGCCGGCATGCTGGCATTTTCGCTGTTTGCCAACCGGATACGGATGGACCAGCTGGCGCCGGAATGACATGCGTTGGCGGATCCTGCATGGGCCTGCCTACCCGCGCCATGCAGGAACACTCGATGCGCCGCAGCGCCCGCTTCTGACTTAGAACTCTGCCGCCACCGTCATGAACACCTGCCGCGGTGCGCTGGCGTGGATCGCGTAGCGCTTGCCTTCCGGGTCGGTCGGCGCGAACGAGCTCAGCTGGCCGGCGTAGCGCTTGTTGGTCAGATTGGTCGCGTTCAACGAGACCCGCACGTTGCGCAGTCCCAGCCCAGGGCCGAAGTCATAGCCGGCACCCGCATCGAAGGTGGTCACGCCCGGCACCGACTGATCGTTGGTGTAGGTGTAATAACGCTTGCCGGTGTACTTGGCACGCAGGCTGGCGAAGAAGCCATCGCGGTTCCAGCTGATTTCGCTGGAGGCCATGCGCTGCGGCGTGTCCACCGTGATCTTGCCGGCCACCGGCACCACCGCGCCGCCGGAGATGTAGTCATCTTCGTAGGTGGTCTTGTTCCAGGACAGCGCGTTGTACCACTGCAGGCCATCGACCGGCTTGAGGATGAAGGTCAGTTCCGCGCCGTGGCTCTTCACCGAGCCGACGTTGATGAAGCGTGTCACGCACTCCGGTCGGGTGCCCACTTCGATGCTGGAGCACGGGTTCAGTGACAGCAGGCGGTTGTCGAACGTGACGTTGTAGGCGGCGATCGAGGCCTGGTACTTCTCGCCGAACGTGCGGAAACCGGCCTCCAGGCTCTTCGACTTTTCCGGTTCCAGGTCGGCGCTGGCAGCGAACGATTCCGGTGCCACCTGCAACGGGCCGCCACTGCCACCACCGACGAAGGCGGCGATGTTCTCGGCGTACGAGGCGAACAGCTCGTTGTTGGCGTTGAGCTTGAAGCCCACGCCCAGCTGCGGCAGCACCGACTCCTTGGCCGTCAGCGTGCCGGACGCCAGGCGGGTTTCCACGCCCGGGCGGGCCGTGGCACGCATGCGGGTGTTCGGGCTCTTGATGCCGACATCAACGGTCAGGCGCTGGTCGAGGAAGCGCATGCGGTCCTGCACGTAGAACTGCTGCGTGCGGATGTCGTAGTCCTGGTTGAACAGCAGGCGGTCCGGATTCTTCAGGTACAGGTCGTCCAGGAACGGACCGCTGATGTAGTAGAAATTGCGCGACACGTTGTGGTCGTTCTGCTCGTACCACAGGCCGGCTTCCAGCTCGTGGATGCCAGCCGTCCATGACAGCGCTGCGGTCACGCCGTCGCGGTTGATCGTGTAGTTGGTGCTGCGGATGGAGATCGGCAGCATCCGGTCGGTGCCGGGGTAGGACGGCTGGCCCGGCGCCCACCAGTGACCCTGGCCGCGGTTGTCATGGTGGTAGGCCAGCAGTTTCAGGCGGCCCTGCTCGCCCAGGCGAAGGTCGGCATCGATCGAGTACAGGTTGTCATCGCGCAGCGCACGGCTCTGGTAGTACGCATCGTCGATGCTGGTGACGCCGCCACTGTAGGCACACCGCGCCGGATCACGCGTAGCCGGCGCGCAGTAGGCTGCGGCCACCGCGCGGTTCCAGTCCGGCGCATAGATGTTCCAGTCCCAGCCCAGGCCCCGGGCCAGCATGTCCTTGGACAGGTAGGCGTAGTTGGCCTGGCTGGCACGCGAGGTCGCCACGAACGCGCCAAAGCGATGGTCGCCCACGTTCCACACGGCCTTGGCATTGAACTGGCGGGTGGTCTGGTTCTGATGCGGCGCGGCCCACATGTCCTGGTCCTGGTGAACGCCGGAGACATACGCAGAGAAGCCGTTGAGGTCGCCCGTATCCACGCGCAGGTAACCACGGCGCTGATTGTCGTCGCCGACGGTGACGCTGGCACGGCCGCCGAACTCGGTGGACGGATCGGACGAGAAGTACTGGATGGTGCCGCCGAGATTGCTGGTCGAGGCCACGCCGAGTGAACCGATGCCCTGCGACAGCTCGGCGCCGGCCAGGTTTTCGGCGATCAGCGCACGGGCGATGCTCAGGCCGTTGTAGTTGCCGTAGCTGTTGTCGCCCAGCGGAATGCCATCGAGGGTATAGCCCAGCCGGCTCTTGTCGAATCCGCGCAGGCTGATGGTCTGCGATTCCTCATTGGCGCCGAACGCATCGTTGGACTGCACCGAGACGCCCGGCAGCCGATCGAGGATCTTCTGGCCGCTGGTGCCTGGCGGGAGCACCTGCTTGTCGACGCTGGTGATGCGCTGCACCTGACGGGTCTCGCCTTGGCCGATCACCGAGACGGTATCCAGCGTCTGCGCGCTGGGCGCGGCATCGGTGCCGGTATCGGCGGCAGAGGCGGAAGCAGCGCTGGCAGCGGCGGAAAGCGCGATCGCTACGGCGATCGTCAGGTGTCGAGTCTGCATGGTGGTCCGTTGCATGGGGGATGGGCACCGGCGTGCGTGCGCGATGCCGCCCCACTATGCGAACGGAACATGAAAGCTTCTTTACGGAACACCCATGCGGGTACGCGCCGCCGCGTTGGCGGCGCACCCAGGGCGGCTCATTAGCCCATGTACAGCCCACCATTGACCGGATAATCGGCGCCGGTCACATACGACGCCTCGTCCGAGGCCAGCCAGGCGCACAGGCCGGCGACTTCTTCCGGACGGCCCAGGCGCCGCACCGGCACCGATGCGGCCAGGCGGTCCAGGACATCCGGGGGGAAACTGCTGATGGCCTGGCTGGCGATGTAGCCCGGCGAGAGCGTGTTGACCGTCACTCCGCGTGACGCTACTTCGGCGGCAAGCGCCCGGCTGAAGCCATGCATGGCGGCCTTGGCGGTGGCGTAGTTCACCTGGCCGATCTGCCCCTTGTGGGCGCTGACCGAACCGATGTTGATGATGCGTCCCCAGCCCCGCGTGGCCATGCCATCGACCACCTGCTTGGTCAGGTTGAAGAGCGCGTTGAGGTTGGAGGCGATCACCGCATTCCAGTCCTCTACCGTCATCTGCCGGAACAGCAGGTCGCGGCTGCCGCCGGAGTTGTTGACCAGCACGTCCACTTCACCCACTTCCGCGCGCACTTTGGCGAAGGCGGCGCTGGTCGAGGCCCAGTCGGTGGCATTGCCCTCGGAGGCAATGAAGTCAAAGCCCTGCTCGCGCTGCTCGCGCAGCCAGTTGGCCTTGCGCGGCGAGTTCGGCGCACAGCCGGCAACAACCGTATGGCCGGCGCGGGCCAGGCTCTGGCAGATGGCAGTGCCGACACTGCCCATGCCGCTGGTGACGTAAGCGATGCGAAGAGTCATTGCGGAACGCTCCTTGGTAACGGGATCAGGCGGCGAGGGGATACAGGCCGAACAGCAGGCTGCCGACCATCAACAGCAGCGAGATGGCGATGGCCCACTTCAGGGTGAATTTCTGGTGGTCGGCGAACTCGACCTTGGCCAGGCCCACCAGCAGGTAGGTGGAGGGCACCAGTGGGCTGAGCAGATGCACCGGCTGGCCGGCCAGCGAGGCGCGGGCCATTTCCACCGGCGTGATGCCGTAGTTGCCAGCGGCTTCGGACAGGATCGGCAACACGCCGAAGTAGAACGCGTCGTTGGACATGAAGAAGGTGAACGGCATCGAGGCCACGGCAGTGATCACCGCCAGATAGGGGCCCCACGAATCCGGAATCACCGCCAGGAAGCTGTGCGACATCGCCTCGACCATGCCGGTGTTGTTGAGGATGCCGGTGAAGATGCCCGCCGCGAAGATCAGCGACACCACCGACAGCACGTTGCCGGCGTGGTTGACCACGCGACGGCGCTGCTCGGCCAGGTTCGGGTAATTGATCACCAGGGCAATGGCGAAGCCGACCATGAACAGCACCGGCATCGGCAGCACGCCGACGATCAGCGCGGTCATCAGGACCAGGGTCAGCACCAGGTTCACCCACAGCAGCTTGGGCCGCTTGATGTCCTCGGCATCCTCGACCGTCGGCAGCGCATTGCTGTCGTCGGACACGCTGCTGTCCATCCAGCTGCCGCCCTTGGGCAGCGTCACCACGCCCAGCCGGCGGCGTTCCTTCAGGCCCAGGTACCACGCCAGCAGCAGCACGCCCGCGCAGGCGATCACCATCGACGGGATCAGCGGCACGAACACATCAGCAGGATCAACGTGCAGTGCGGTGGCGGCGCGTGCGGTCGGGCCGCCCCACGGAGTCAGGTTCATCACGCCACCGGCGAGGATGGTCACGCAGGTCATGTTCAGCGCGTTCATGCCCAGCCGCTGATACAGCGGCAGCATTGCCGAGACCGTGATCATGTACGTGGTCGAGCCATCGCCATCGAGCGAGATCAGCATCGCCAGCACGGCGGTGCCGAGCACGATCTTCATCGGATCGCCCTTGACAAAGCGCAGGATCACCCGCACCAGCGGATCGAACAGTCCCGCGTCGATCATCACGCCGAAGTAGAGGATGGCGAACATCAGCATCACGCCGGTCGGCGCGATCTTCTTGATGCCTTCCAGCATCATTTCGTCGATGCCGGCGCCAAAGCCACCGATCAGCGCGAACAGGATCGGGATGGTGATCAGGGCCACCAGCGGTGACAGCCGCTTGCTCATGATCAAGTACATGAATGTAATGACCATGCCAAAGCCGAGGATGCTCAGCATCATCTGCGGACTCCTTGAGAAAACAGGACGTGGGAAAGGGAGGGGCGGGTGCGGAGGGGGGCGCGGAAGAGGCTCAGAAGTCGTACTGCAGGCGGCCGGTCACGGCGCGCGTGCGGTCCACCGTGATCCCGGCCAGGCGGTCACGGTTGCGGCTTTCGATGACGTTGAGCATGAATCGCAGGTTGTCGCGCAGGTACCAGTTGCCGCCGAGCGTCCAGGCTTCGGTACTGCCGCGGCGCAGGTCGGGAGCGCCGTCGAGGTGCTGCGCGCCCCACATCCGGTCGTAGCGCAGCGCGACTTCAAAGGCACCGGCCTTGTGGCGGATGTCCTTCACCCGTGCGAAGCGGCCGGTCTTGCGGTCGTAGGCGCGGCTCTCGCCGGTAACGAACCAGCTGAGCATGCCGTAGCCGGCCATGACGTCGCCGCGCTGGGCGCCGTCATCGAAGGTCGCACCGCTGAACTCGCCCTGCCATGACAACGGGCCGCGGACCTGGGCGTACTCCAGCGACCACTTGTTGACGTCGGTATCGCGGCCTGCGGAGAAATCGACCAAGGTCAGGCGGCTCTCATCGGACAGATGGCCGGCGGGGCGCGGGCGGATGCGCAGTGCCGGCACACCGTTGGCGCCAGGGTTGTCGTACGCCTCACGGGCCAGCGACAGGCCCAGGTGCAGTACATCGCCGTCGCTGGGCGAGGGCGCCCAGGTCACGCGGCCGCCGGCGGCGCGCCCCTTCACCTGCCAGGCATCGATGCTCTCCAGGCTGTAGACGCTGGCGGCCCAGGTGAAGTCACCCGGATTGGCCTGCCACGAGGCACCCAGCCGGTACAGCGGCGCCAGCGTGGTACCGGCATTGCCGCGCTCCAGGAAGCTGCCGTAGTTGGAGCTGGTGCGGTCATCCAGCGAGAAGTACTGCTTGAACTGGCCGACCGTCAGCTTGCCGGCCTTGCCGAAGCTGCGTGCCAGGTAGACGTCCTTGGCTTCCACACGGTCGCCGGAGAAGTCGGCTTCCATCTTGTAGTCAACCACGAAGAACCTGCCCGAGACATCCAGCCAGGCGCGGCGGATCTCGGTGTCATCCTTGTTCGGCGTACCGCGGTTGTCATTGTCGAACGTGGCGAAGTCCAGGTGCAGGCGACCGCCCAGCGTGGCGGTGACCGGCCGCTCGTCATCAGCGGCAAAGGCCGGCGCGGCCAACGCAGCCAGGGCCATCATGGCGGCGGAACGCGGCCAGGCAAACGTGAATTCCACAAACCCTCCCAGGTGCGCGCCAGGCGCGCGGCAATCGTGGGCACCGGATGGTGCGCGGCCGCAGTCTGGGTCGCGCAAGCTGTCATCCGCCTGTCAGCGGTTTGTGCGTTGCAGCGTAAAAGCGGCCGCTGCGCTCGCCGGGCATGGCCCGGCGCTACCCCCGTGCAGGCTGCCCGGTAGCGCCGGTCCACGCCCGGCGGGCAGGCCGGGCGGCATGCGGTAGCATTCGCTTCCCCTCCCACGCTTGTCCCCATGCGCCTGCTGCTGGTTGAAGACAACCCGGATCTGGCCGATGCGATCATCCGTCGCATGCGCCGCAGTGGGCACGCGGTGGATTGGCAGGCCGATGGCCTGGCCGCCGCAAGCGTGCTTCGCTACCAGAGTTTCGATCTGGTGGTGCTGGATATCGGCCTGCCCAAGCTTGATGGGCTACGCGTGCTGGCCGGCATGCGCGAGCGCGGCGACAGCACGCCGGTGCTGATGCTGACCGCGCGCGACGGCATCGAGGACCGCGTGCAGGCGCTGGACGTGGGTGCCGATGATTATCTCGGCAAGCCCTTCGACTTCCGCGAGTTCGAGGCGCGTTGCCGCGTGCTGCTGCGACGGGCCCGCGGCCAGGCCAGTGAGGTGGTGCAGGTGGGCGGCTTCCAGTTCGACAATGCCGCGCATCGGGTCACCCTGGATGGCGAGCCCATCGAGCTGCCCAACCGCGAGTACCGTCTGCTGGAAATCCTGGTCGGCCGGTTGGGCCACGTGGTCGGCAAGGATGAGATCGGCAACGGCCTGTTCGGCTTCGATGACGAGGCCGGGCCGAACGCGATCGAGCTCTATGTCGGCCGCCTGCGCAGGAAGCTCGCCGACGCGCCGCTGCGCATCACGACCGTGCGCGGCGTCGGTTACCTGCTCGAGGCCCGCGACGAAGGCGTGGACAGCAATGGCTGACGCGCGCCCGGCAGCGGCCGCGCCGGGTTCGCTGCGGCGGACCCTGCTGCTGTATCTGGGTGCGCTGCTGGCGGTGTTCGCAGTCGCCCTGCTGTTTGCCGCACGCGACTACGGCCAGCGTGCGGCCAATCGCTCCTACGATCACCTGCTGGCGTCCTCTGCACTGTCCATCGCCGATTCGGTGGCGCTGGCCGATGGCCAATGGCAGGTCGACCTGCCGTACGCGGCGCTCGACCTGCTGGCGATGGCGCCGGAGGACCGGGTGTTCTACCGCGTCGCGGACAGTCGCGGCACGCTGATCACTGGCTACGGCGACCTGCCGGTGCCACCCCGGCGCCCGGGAAGCCAACCGCAGTTCTTCGATGCGCGCTACAGCGGTGAGACCGTGCGCTTCGTGGTGGTGGGCCGCAGCTTCGCTGCTGCGTCCGCGCAGGGCGAGGTGCTGGTGCAGGTCGGCCAGACCCGGCGCGCGCGCGAGGCGGTGGCGCAGGACATGGTCAATCGGTCGCTGCTGGCGATCGGTGTGCTGTCCGGTCTGCTGCTGGCGCTGGTCGCCTTCGGTGTACACCGTGCATTCCGGCCACTGGTGAGGGTGGAACGCGAACTCTCGCGCCGTGAACCGTCGGACCTGAAGCCGCTGGATGCACGTGTGCCCCGTGAGATGGACCAGATGGTGGCGGCGCTGAACCGCTTCATGGAGCGGCTGTCGAGCAGCAACGAGACCCTGCGCGCGTTCATGGCCGAAGCCGCCCACCAGATGCGTACCCCGCTGGCCGCCCTGCGCGCGCAGGCGCAGCTGGCGCTGGATGATGACGACCCGCAGGACATGCGGCGCAGCCTGCAGGCCATCGAGCGCAATGCCACGCACATGAGCCGGCTGCTCAACCAGCTGCTCAGCGATGCCAGCGTGATCCACCGCTCGCATCTGCAGCGGTTCGCGTCGGTGGACCTGGCGGAAACCGTGCACCAAGCGCTGCACGATGCGTTGCCGCAGGCCGGTCCCGCGCCCCGCGTGCAGCTGGCCGTCACTTCCGAGCAGGTGCATGTGCACGGCGATGCGTTGCTGCTGCGCGAGGCGATCAAGAACCTGGTCGACAATGCGTTGAAGTATGGCGGGGATGGCCCGCTGCAGATCGCACTGACGGTCGAGGGCGGCCAGGCGGTGCTGACCATTGCCGACCACGGCCCGGGCATCGCCGCGGCCGACGCCGAACGGGTGTTCGAGCGATTCGCCCGTGGCGAAGGCGTGCCATCCGGTGGCGCCGGCCTGGGGCTGGCCATCGTCAAACGCGTGATCGACAGCCATGCAGGCCATATCGACCTCAGCAACCGCCCGCAGGGGGGGCTGATCGCCACCATCCGCCTGCCCCGGAGCAACCCATGATCCGCCTGTTTGCCGCCGTCATCGCGCTGCTGCTGGCTCTGCCTGCGCAGGCTGCACCCGGCGATGTGCGCCGTTTCCCCGCACGTGAGAGCGCCACTGCCCAGCTGCGCATCCACGGCACCACCGACATCGAAGTGTTCGCCGTGGTGATCGCCGACTACCAGCGGCTGCATCCCGGCACCGAAGTGGTGTACGAGGACATCATCACCCAGGATCTGTACGCGCGTTACCTGCAGGACCGCACCAGCCCTGCGTCGCCGGATCTGCTGATCTCCAGCGGCATGGACCTGCAGACCAAGCTGGTCAATGACGGTCATGCCCTGCCACACCGCTCGGCGCAGACCGCGGCGCTGCCGGCCTGGGCACAGTGGCGGGGCGAGGCATTCGGGATCAGCTACGAGCCGGTGGTGATGGTCCACAACACGCGCACATTGCCTGCTGCCAAGGTGCCGCATACACGCCGGCAGCTGCTGGACCTGCTGCGCGCGGAAGGCGCGCCCCTGCGCGGACGGGTGGGCACCTACGACATCGAACGCAGCAGCGTGGGCTACCTGCTGGCCACGCAGGATGCGCAGCGTGGCAGCATTGCCGGTGCGCTGCTCGGGGCGCTCGGCGACAACGAGGTGGTTCGCGAGGAGCGCACCGGGGTGCTGCTGGACAAGGTTGCCAGCGGCCAGCTGTCGCTGGTCTACAACGTGCTCGGCTCGTACGCGCAGGCGCGCATCGATGCCGGCGCGCCACTGGCCATCATCGAGCCGGAGGACTACACGCTGGTGGTGCTGCGCACGGCCGTGATCCCGCGCACCGGTCCGCATCCGGAGGAGGCGCGGCGTTTCCTCGATTACCTGCTGTCGCCGCGTGGCCAGCAGGTGCTGTCGCGCGAGGCGCGGCTGATGCCGATCGTGCGCAGCGATGCCCGGCGCGATGATGCGCCCGGTCGCAGCCGACGCCCGATCCAGCTCGGGCCGGGACTGCTGGTCTACCTGGACGCGCTCAAGCGGCGCCAGTTCCTCGATGCCTGGCGCAGCAGCGTGGAGCCGGCGGGGCGCTGATGCCCTGGTAGCGCCGGGCCATGCCCGGCGGATGCAGTGCGCTGCCCGTACAATGGCCGCATGAGCGAATACACCATCCTGATCGCCGATGACCACCCGTTGCTGCGTTCGGCGGTGGTGCAGTCATTGCGGCAGAGCCTGCCGCTTGCCCAGGTGCGCGAGGTGGCCAGTGCCGAAGCGCTCGCCGAGGCGCTGGATGCGCATCCTGACGTGGACCTGGTGCTGCTCGACCTGACCATGCCCGGTGCCCACGGTTTCTCCGCGCTGCTGCACGTGCGTGGCTCGCATCCGGACATTCCGGTGGTGATCCTGTCGTCCAACGATCATCCCCGGGTGATCCGGCGCGCGCAGCAGTTCGGCGCAGCCGGTTTCATCCCGAAGTCGGCGCCCGCCGAGACCATTGGCGAGGCGGTGACGGCGGTGCTGGAGGGTGGCCTGTGGTTCCCGGCGATGGCGGCCGAGCGTTCTGAGGCCGATGCACTGCTGGCCAGCCGCCTGGCGCAGCTGACACCGCAGCAGTTCCGGGTGCTGCTGTGCCTGGCCGATGGCCTGCTCAACAAGCAGATTGCCTACACGCTGGGGTTGGCCGAAAACACGGTGAAGGTGCATGTCACCGCGATCCTGAAGAAGCTCGAATGCCACAGCCGCACGCAGGCCGCGGTGCTGGTGAAGGCGCTTGAGCCGGAAGGTGATGCGGGAGCGCCGTGAATCCGTCCCTGGAGGCTTGGCTGCCGCATCCATGCGGCGGACGCCCCCGCGAACCCAACCCGGCCGATCTCTGACAGATTTCGGTGGCCTGCCACCCACGGAAAAGGGAAAAGATCAAAAGCAGAAGCAGCCTGTCCGGCCGCCTTCTGTGGAGCCGAGCATGGGCTCGGCTCTACACGGGCACGCGCGGCGTCGCGACCCGCGTTTGATATTCCTTTTCTTCGCCGTGGGTGGACGAACAAGGAGCGTGTCCGACCTCAACCATGAACTGCGTTACGTGTCACCCGCGAGGGGCTGCGCCGTTGGCTGGAATCACCCGCGATGGCGGATCAGCAACTGGCTCATCAGCGCCCGCAGCGCCGGCGGCTTCACCGGCTTGGCCATCATGCCCCAGCCTCGTTCGGCCGCCATTTCGCGCAGTCCTGCGTCGCGCTCGGCGGTCACCAGCACCACCGGCGGCCGTGCCTGCCAGTGCTCGGCCAGCACTTCGTACAGCACCGGCCCGTGATGGTCGCCCATGCGAACGTCCAGCAGCACCAGTTCCGGCACGGATTCCACGCCGGCCAGCTGCAGCGCGGCCTGGGGGCCATCGGCCAGGACCACCTCGCATCCCCAGCGCTCCAGCAGGGCACGGCTGGCTGCGCAGACATGCGGATCATCATCGATCACCCACACGCGGCGGCCGCGCAGCGGATTGTCCGCCGCCGGTTCCTGTGCCAGCGCCGGTGCCTGCGCAACAGCGGGAATCGCGCTGGCATCGCCAAGAGGTACGCCCACTGCGAACACGCTGCCTCGCCCCAGCTGCGAGCGCAGGCGGATCGGATGGCCGAGCAGGCGGCCGATACGGTCGACGATCGCCAGGCCCAGGCCGGCGCCGCGCTGGTGACCATCGTGCAGGCGGCGGAATTCCTCGAAGATTTCACCCTGCAGCGCATCAGGAATGCCGGGGCCCTGGTCATGCACTTCAATCCACAACTGGTCTCCGCGCCGGCGGCAGCCGAGCAGCACCCGGCCACGCTCGCTGTAGCGCAGTGCGTTGGACAGGAAATTCTGCAGGATGCGGCGCAGCAGTGCTTCGTCGCTGACCACCACCGCGCGGGTATCCACCCAGTCCACGACCAGCCCGCGTGTCTGCGCGGCGATGCCGAACTCGCGTGCCAGCGTCTGCAGCAGCGGGCCCAGCTGGAACGCATGCACGCGCGTGGGCAGGCTGCCTGACTCCAGTCGCGCGATGTCGAGCAGGCTGTTGAGGATGGCATCCTGCGCGGCCAGTGCGGCATCGATGTGGTCGGTGGTCTGCTGCTGCGCCGGGTCGGTCAGCTTGCCGCGCAGCACGGAGACGAACATGCGCGCAGCGTTCAACGGTTGCAGCAGGTCGTGCACCGCGGATGCGACGAAACGGGTCTTGTAGCGGTTGGCCTGTTCGGCTTCGCGGCGGGCCTCGTCGAGGTCATGGGTGCGCTCGGCCACGCGGTGTTCCAGCGCATCGGCCAGTGACCGCAGTTCGCGTGCAGCGTTCTTGTAGCTGGTGATGTCGGCGTAGCTGGTGACGAAGCCGCCATCAGGCAGCGGATTGCCACGGATCTCCAGAACGGTGCCATCGTCCTTTTCGCTCTCGCGCATGTGCGGGCGGCCACTGCGCAGGTGGTTCAGGCGACGCTCGATGGCCTCGTCGATCGGCCCCGGCCCGAGCAGGCCGCGGCGTGCGTTGTAGCGGAACAACTCTTCGATGGGCCGGCCGACACGGACCAGCCCCGGCGGGAAGCGGAACAGTTCCAGATAGCGCGAATTCCAGGCGACCAGGCGCTGTTCGCGATCAATGATCACCACGCCCTGCGGCAGGTGCTCCAGGCTGCGGCTCAGGCCGCTGTCGGCATCGGTGGCAGCCTGCAGCAATCCGTCCTGGGCGGTGCGCAGTTCCTGTGCATGCTGCTTGAGCAGGGTTTCCAGTTCGCTGCGGCTGCGCTGGCGGTGCCGGGCCAGGCGCCGGCGCTGCTGCACGAACAGCAGCAGGAACCCCAGTGCCAGCCACGCAGCGGCGCCGGCCAGGGCGGCACCGCGTCCGGCGCTGGTGGCGGCACTGGCATCGTGCAGCAGATGCAGGTTCCAGTGTTCGTCGGGCAGCGCCAGGCTCTGCC
This sequence comes from Stenotrophomonas sp. RS-48, assembly GCF_030053245.1. Classification (NCBI taxonomy): domain Bacteria; kingdom Pseudomonadati; phylum Pseudomonadota; class Gammaproteobacteria; order Lysobacterales; family Lysobacteraceae; genus Stenotrophomonas; species Stenotrophomonas sp. RS-48. The sequence continues at coordinate 51,878 of NZ_JASGBV010000044.1, read as the reverse complement.
ACAGCATCGCCTGCGGCAGCACCGGGTCGAGCAGGCGCACCATGCGGCCACCATCGGCCAGCACATCCTCGGTACGCACCCGCAGGGGCTGCAACGAGCGGTCGGCATACTGGCGGGCATCAAGCATCTCGCGGCGCTCGTCCGCGCCCAGCGGCCGCAGCAGGCGGTAGCGCCAGGCATCGCGGTTGGACAGGAACACCACGTCATGGTTGTCGCTGGCCAGCACCACGTCCGGGCTGTTCAGCCACTCCTGTTCCAGTGCCGACAGCTCGATCTTGATCACGATCACGCCGATGCGCTGGCCGCGGTCGTCGACGATCGCCTCGGACATGAAATAGCCGGGCACGCCGGTGGTCATGCCGATGCCGTAGAAGCGGCCGCGGCCGTGGGCCAGGGCCTGCTGGTAATAGGGCCGGTAGCTGTAGTCCTCGCCGACGTTGGTGGTCGGCTGGTCCCAGTTGCTGGCCGCGACCGCGACGCCATCGCGGCCGACCAGGGTCAGGGTGGAGGTTCGGGTGACCTGGTTGGCGCGCTGCAGTTTCAGGTTCAGCTGCTGGCGCTCGGCGGGCGAGGGCGGCGTGCGCAGTACGCGCAGCAGGTCCGGGTCCAGTGCCATCACCTGCGGCAGGGTGCCGAAGCGGTCGATACGCTGCTGCAGGCCCTGGCCGTACAGCTGCAGCTGGCGCTGGACCTGCGTGCTCTCGGCCGCCAGGGCGCTGCGCCACGCGTAGTGGCCCGCCGCGATCGCGCACAGCACGGTGCCTCCGGCCAGCGCGAGGAGGGTCAGCAGCAGCATCCGGTGGCGGCCGAGCCAGTACATGGCGGCAGTCTACGCAGTGAGGGCGGGCATGACGTGCATGCCCGCCGGATTCCGCACCGTGGCGCGGATCAGAAGTGCATCTGTGCGCGCAGTTCGAAGATCTCCGGGGTGCTGTGCACACCGCGGCGGCTGGCATCGACCTTGACGTAGTTGGCCTGGAACTTGAAATGGCTGGTCAGGTACCAGTTCGCGCCCAGGGTCAGGTCGTGCTGACGGCCCCCCAGGATGCTGCCGTCGTCCAGATCCAGGCGGCTGTAGCGTGCCACCAGCTCGACCGCGCCGTAGTCGTGGGCGGGCTTGATGTTGGCCACGGCGCCGGCGTTGTACGGACGGGATTCGCCGGTCAGCACCCAGCTGGCCATCGCGTACTGGCCGTGGCCGGTGTAGTCGGGCTTGCCGTCGTTGCGGGTGACAGTGGCCTGCAGCGCTTCGGCCTGCAGCGAGAAGGGGCCACGGATCCAGATGCCTTCCAGGCCGGTGCGGCGGATCTGGTCGGCGGTCACCAGCGCGCCGGAATCCACGTAGCGGATGTCGGTCAGGCCGGCTTCCGGGCGCGCGCGCAACCGTGCGCTGGCCTCGTGATGGACGTCACGGCCATCGCGGTAGCCGCGCGGGTTTTCCTGCGAGTAGGCCAGGCCCAGGTGGATCACATCGCCAGGCGCCTTCACCGGCGTCCACACCGCACGTACCGCCTGCGTGGTGCCGGGGTTGTCGCCCTGCAGGTCCTTGCCGCCGTAGGCACCGGCCTGCAGCAGGTACTGCGGGCGCTCCAGCACCCATTCCACACCGGTGCGGCGGCCGGCGTAGAACGCCTGCACCGGCAGCGCGGTCTCCAGGAAGCTACCGGCGCGCGAGGAGGTGTTGGCATCCAGGCCGACCGGCGTCTTCATGTAGCCGAAGCGGAAGCGGCCGATGTCGCGGCCCACGAAGGCCTTGCTCTCCAGGCGCAGGAACACGTCCAGCCAGGTGTCGGCCTGGAAGTCGTAGTACACCATCGCGTCGTACACGCCCTTCTTCTTCAGCGTGGCGCCGAATTCCTTGCGGCGCACGGCATCGTCATCGTCCAGGCCACTGCCGGAGGAGAAATCGTTGTAGTCGTAGGCGATGTTGGCGGTGGCCGCCAGCTCGGTGCCGTCGCCGAACGCGTACTTGGTCGGCCAGTTGTCGAAATCGGCAGCGGACGCGAAGGCGGGCAGGGCGGCCAGCGACAGGGCCAGCAGGGTGGGAATGGGGCGCATGTTGGGTGCGGCTCTCTCGGATTGCGTAGGGTCAGGACAACAACGGCCGCCAGGGCCGGAACTTGGGCAGGGACGCCACGGGCCGTTCAGCCCGCGCCACCGGGCCTCCCGGCGCGGTGCGATGCCGGGCCAGTTTAGGGGTCCCGGCCACCTGAACCGGGGGGCTAGTACCAATAGGTTATCTGCGTTGGCGTGCCCGGCGCGTACAAAGGCGTCCATTGGTCGCCACCCTGCGCGTGGAGCGAGGGGGGCGGTGACCAGCTTCCACGGTATCGGCTCCCATGCAGTTCCGGGGCCGTACGTGCCTGAAAACGCCCTTCCCCGGAGTCCGCCATGCACATCCCGACCGCTGCCCCGGCGCCTGCAAAGCCGTTGCCGATCTACCGCCAGCTGTATTTCCAGGTGATCGTGGCGATCGTCCTGGGCGCCATCCTCGGCCATTACGAACCCCTGATCGGCGAAAAGATGAAGCCGCTCGGCGATGCCTTCATCAACCTGGTGAAGATGATCATCGCGCCGGTGATCTTCCTGACCATCGTCACCGGCATTGCCGGCATGACCCATCTGCGCACGGTCGGCCGCGTGTTCGCCAAGGCCATGGCCTACTTCCTGTTCTTCTCCACGCTGGCGCTGGTGGTGGGCATGATCGTGGCCCACGTCGTACAGCCTGGCGCGGGCATGAACATCAACCCGGCCGAGCTGGACCAGACCGCGGTGCACAGCTACGTCGAGAAGTCGCATGACCTGACCCTGGTCGGCTTCCTGATGGATGTCATCCCGAAGACGCTGATCAGCGCCTTCGTGGACGGCAACATCCTGCAGGTGCTGTTCGTGGCCGTGCTGTTCGGCATCGCGCTGGCGTCGGTCGGCGAGAAGGGCAAGCCGATCCAGAACTTCCTCGAAGCGCTGGTGGCTCCGGTGTTCAAGCTGGTGCACATGCTGATGAAGGCTGCTCCGATCGGTGCCTTCGGCGCGATCGCCTTCACCATCGGCAAGTACGGCGTGGGGTCGTTGATCAACCTGGCCTGGCTGGTCGGTTCGTTCTACATCACCGCCTTCCTGTTCGTGGCGGTCATCCTGGGCGTGGTCTGCCGCCTGTGTGGGTTCTCGGTGTTCAAGCTGGCGCGCTACCTGAAGGCCGAACTGCTGCTGGTGCTGGGTACCTCTTCTTCCGAGTCGGCGCTGCCGTCGCTGATGGAGAAGATGGAGCGGGCCGGCTGCAGCAAGTCGGTGGTGGGCCTGGTGGTCCCCACCGGCTACTCGTTCAACCTGGACGGCACCAACATCTACATGACCCTGGCGGCGCTGTTCATCGCCCAGGCCACCAACACCGAACTGACCCTGGGCCACCAGATCGCGCTGCTGCTGGTCGCCATGCTCAGCTCCAAGGGCGCGGCCGGCGTCACCGGTGCCGGCTTCATCACCCTGGCGGCCACCCTGGCCGTGGTGCCGGAAGTGCCCGTGGCCGGCATGGCGCTGATCCTCGGCGTGGACCGCTTCATGAGCGAATGCCGCTCGCTGACCAACTTCATCGGCAATGCCGTGGCCACGGTGGTGGTCTCGCGCTGGGAAGGCGCACTGGACCGTGACCGCCTGAAGCTGGCGCTGGATGGTCGCGAAAGCGAACTGCCGCCGCCGGTCGATGCCGTGCCGGAGGCACTGCCCGCCAAGGGCTGATCCAGGTGTGTGGTACCGCGGGGCCGGTCACGTGAGTGGCGCGGCCCCGCGGCGTTTCAAGGCGTCCCATGGCTGTCATGGGCAGCGCCGAAGCTGGTGGCTCCAGGTTGTCGCATACGCCAGGGAATTGTGCGGTCGCAGCATGCCTGCGACAGGATAGCGACAGGTCCGGGCGCCCCAACGGGGGTATGATCCCCTGTCCCTCTTGCCCATTCATGTATCCAACGTCGATGTCCAACGAAGATTTCAAACAGGCCGCCCTCGATTACCACCGGATGTCCCCGCCGGGCAAGATCAAGGTCTCCGCGACCAAGCCGATGCTGACCCAGCGCGACCTGTCGCTGGCGTACTCGCCGGGCGTGGCGTACGCCTGTGAAGCAATCAAGGCCGACCCGCAGCAGGCCAGCGAGCTGACCGCCCGCGGCAACCTGGTGGCGGTGATCTCCAACGGCACCGCGGTGCTGGGCCTGGGCAACATCGGCGCACTGGCCGGCAAGCCGGTGATGGAAGGCAAGGGCGTGCTGTTCCAGAAGTTCGCCGGCATCGATGTGTTCGACATCGAAGTGGACGAAACCGATCCGGACAAGCTGGTCGACATCATCGCCTCGCTGGAGCCGACCTTCGGCGGCATCAACCTGGAAGACATCAAGGCGCCGGAATGCTTCGTGGTCGAGCGCAAGCTGCGCGAGCGCATGAAGATCCCGGTGTTCCATGACGACCAGCACGGTACGGCGATCATCGTCGGCGCGGCGGTGCTGAACGCCATGGCGATCACCGGCAAGAAGATCGAGGAGGTGAAGCTGGCGACCACGGGCATGGGCGCGGCGGGCGTTTCCTGCGTCAACATGCTGGTGCAGCTGGGCCTGAAGCCGGAGAACATCCTGGCGTTCGACCGCGAGGGCGTGATCCACACCGGTCGTACCGATCTGGACCCGGAAAAGCAGCGTTACGCACGCGACACCGACAAGCGCACCCTGGCCGAGATCGTCGACGGCGCGGATATCTTCCTGGGCCTGTCGGCGCCCGGCATCCTCACCGCCGAAATGGTCAAGACCATGGCGCCGGACCCGGTGATCTTCGCACTGGCCAATCCGACCCCGGAAATCATGCCGGAAGTGGCGCGTGCGGCGCGTCCGGACGCGATCATCGGCACCGGCCGTTCGGATTACCCGAACCAGGTCAACAACGTGCTGTGCTTCCCGTACCTGTTCCGCGGTGCGCTGGACGTGGGCGCCACCGCGATCAACGAGGAAATGAAGATCGCCTGCGTGCGCGCCATCGCCGCACTGGCACGCCGCGCCGCGACCGACATGGGCTCGGCCTACGGCGGTGAAACCCCGAGCTTCGGCCGCGAGTACCTGATCCCGCGCCCGTTCGACCGCCGCCTGCTGGTGGAGCTGTCCGCTGCCGTGGCCCAGGCCGCGATGGACTCGGGCGTGGCCGCCCGGCCGATCGCCGACATGGGCGCCTACCGTGACAAACTGGCCCAGTTCGTCTACCGCACCAGCCTGATGATGAAGCCGGTGTACGACCGTGCACGCACCGACAAGCAGCGCGTGGTCTACGCCGAAGGCGAAGAGGAAGTGGTGCTGCAGGCGGTGCAGAACGTGGTCGATGAAGGGCTCGCACATCCGATCCTGATCGGCCGGCCGGACGTGATCGAAGCGCGCATCGAGCGCCTGGGCCTGCGCCTGAAGGCCGGTGAGCACTTCGAGATCACCAACATCAATGACGATCCGCGCTTCAACGAATACTGGCAGTACTACCACGGGCTGACCGGTCGTCGCGGCGTCACCGTGGCGGCGGCGAAGAACCTGATGCGTTCGCGGCCGACCCTGATTGCCGCGGTGATGGTCGCGCGTGGCGAAGCCGATGCAATGCTGACCGGCATCGTCGGCCGTTTCCACAAGAAGCTGGGTTATGTCCGCAGCGTGCTGCCGCTGGAGCCGAAGGTCACCTCGACCTCGGCGATGACCGGCGTCATCAACCAGCAGGGCGTGTTCTTCTTCGTCGACACGCACGTGCAGGAAGATCCCAGTGCCGAGCAGATCTGCGAGGCGACCCTGCAGGCCGCGTACCGCATGAAGCTGTTCGGCATCGAACCGAAGGTGGCGCTGCTGTCGCACTCCAATTTCGGCAGCCACGATTCCAAGGACGCGCTGAAGATGCGCCAGGTCCGCGAGCTGCTGCTCAAGCGCAATCCGCGCCTGAACGTGGACGGCGAGATGCAGGGCGATACCGCCTGGGACGAGGCGCTGCGCCAGAAACTGCTGCCGGGTTCCACCCTGCAGGGTCGCGCCAACCTGTTCGTGCTGCCCAATCTGGAAGCGGCCAACATCGCCTACAACCTGGTGCGTGTGTTCACCGATGGCGTGGCGATCGGCCCGATCCTGATGGGCGTGAACAAGCCGGTGCACATCCTGACCACCAGCGCGACCTCGCGCCGCATCCTGAACATGACCGCCATCGCTGCGGTCGATGCGCAGATCCGCAAACAGCTGGAAGCGGAAAAGAAGGCGTAATCCTTCGTCACCGCGATCGGTAGCGCCGGGCCATGCCCGGCGAGCGCGCAGCGCGGCAAATCAGGCATTCCGCCGGGCATGGCCCGGCGCTACCGGTCAGCGCTTGCCGCCTCGTGCCGGTGCCGGCGGCGGGGCATCCGAACGCGGCTTGGCGTACTCGGCCCATAGCGCCGGCAGGCCCTTGCCGGTGTGCTGCTGCCACAGCGCCAGGGTGTACTGGCCGTTGCGCAGGGCCTTGTCCAGCGCCAGCACCAGGCCGGGGTGTCCAGCTTCGGCCCATTTCAGGAAGGCCCCGGTTACCCGGTAGCCGCTTTCCACGCTTTGGCCCTTGCCCACTTTTTCCGGCAGCGCCCAGCCCGCTGCGGCATTGTCCGTGCCGTAGCGGTCGCGGGCGTAGTCGGCGATGCCTTCCACCAGCCAGCCCGGTACCCGCGTGTCGCCGTAGCTCGGGTAGCCCTGCACGATGTGCATCGCCTCGTGGGTCACCAGGTCGATGTCATCGGGGTGCTTCACCAGCCAGCCCGGGTTGATGGTGATGGTGCTCGCCTTGTCCTTCTCGCCGACGTAGGCGACGCCGTCGTAGGCCGGATCGATCACGATGTGCACCTCGGCCGGTGCCGCCGGGTGGAAGTCCGCCCGTTCGCGCAGGTAGGCGGAATAGAACGTATCGACGATGCGCTGGCGTGCCGGTGCGGCCAGCGCACCGGTCGCATCCTGGTAGTGCAACGTGATGCCTTCGCGGGTGAACTGGCCATCGAAGGCCCGGCTCTGCGACGGCTGGGCCAGCGCAATGCCGGGCAGGGTGAATGCAGCAAGTGCAAGGGGCAGCAGGCGAATGCGCATGGGGTCACCGTACAGTGGAGGGGGACAACAGTTCGATCTCAGCCAGCTGCAGGCGTCCCGGCGCAGTTACGCGCAGGCGGTACTCGGCATAGCGTGAGGGCGAGGCGATGCGGAACGGACGGGTCTGCCGCGCAGCACTGAAGTCTTCGCCACGCCGCTGGTCCAGCGTGGTCCAGCGGCCGTCGCCGTTACGGGCTTCCAGCGTCCATCCGGCCCCCCGGATCGGCCCTTCGCCGCTGGTCAGCGTATACATCGTCGGCGCGCCATCACCCACGGCGCTCAGCATGAGGGTGGCACCCGCGCCCAGCGGAACGGCCGTGGTCGCATCGTCGTCCAACAGCGCGGGCACGGCGCGGCCATCGGCCAGAGCAGCGCGCGTGCCGCTGCCCAGCAGATCGTGCAGCATCCGCGGTCGCTGGCCCGGTGCGGTCAGCGAACGGGGCACGTCGTCGGCGCCTGTGCCCCAGCGCGAAGGCTGCGGGCCCATCTCGAAGTCCAGCGTCGCGCCCTTGGCGATCACCTCGTGCGGTACCCAGGTCCGGGTCCATGGCGTGCCGTTGATCTTCAGCGACTGGACGTAGACATTCTCCGCGGAGTTCTGCGGCGCGTTGACGGTCAGCACCGCGCCACCCTGCAGTTCCACCCGGGCGTGCCTGAATGCCGGGGAGCCGATCACGTATTCCGGCGCGCCCATCCGCAGTGGATACAGGCCCAGCGAAGCCAGCACGTACCATGCGGAGGTCTCGCCATTGTCCTCATCGCCCGGATAGCCCTGGCCGATCTCGCTGCCCACGTACAGCCGCGACAGGATCTCACGCACGTGCTGCTGGGTCTTCCAGGGCTGCCCGGCGTACAGATACATCCACGGGATATGGTGCGCCGGCTGGTTGCTGTGCGCGTACATGCCCATGCGCACGTCGCGCGCTTCGGTCATCTCATGGATGATGCCGCCGTAGGAGCCTGCAAACGCGGCATCGGCGGTCTCTGGCGTGGCAAAGAAGGCATCGAGCTTGGCGGCCAGCCTGTCGCGGCCACCGTACAGCGCGGCCAGGCCCTCGCCATCGTGCGCGGCGGTGAAGGCGAACGTCCAGCCGTTGGATTCGGTGTAGTCGTGGCCCCACACGCGCGGATCGTAGTCCTTGGCGTCCACGCGCCAGCTGCCGTCGGCCTTGCGGCCCTGGAAGAAGCCGGCGGCAGGGTCGAACAGGGTCGCGTAGCCGGCAGCGCGGTAGCGGAAGTAGTCGGCTTCGGTGCTGTAGCGCTCGCGCTGCGCGGCGGTGGTCGCGCGCTTGGCCAGTGCCTCGGCCATGTTGGCGATGCCGAAGTCGTTCAGCGCGCCTTCCATCGTCCATGACATGCCTTCATGCACGTCGGCACTGGCATAGCCGCGGAACGTCGAGCGGTCCATGCCCTTGCGCCCTACATGGCGATCGGGCGGTACCACGGTGGCATTCTTCAGCGCCGCGGCATAGGCCTCGGCGGGATCGAAACCGCCGACGCCCTTCAGCCATGCGTCGGCGAAGGCCACGTCGGAACTGGTGCCGACCATCAGGTCCGCGTAGCCCGGCGATGACCAGCGGGCGATCCAGCCGCCCGCGCGGTACTGCTCGATGAAACCCTGCACGAGCTGGCCGGCGTCCTCCGGCGTGAACAGTGCGTACGCCGGCCACGTCGTGCGGAACGTATCCCAGAAGCCATTGTTGACGAACACCCGGCCATCGCGCACGCCACTGAAGGTGCGGCTGTCACTGCCATCGGTGTTGTTCTCGCTGGCGCTGGCCTGGTTGGCGTAACGCCACTCGGGGGCGGCAGCGCTGCCGACGTTTTCGTGGCCGGAGTTGGGATACAGGTACAACCGGTAGAGGCTGGAGTACAGCGTGGTTTTCTGGTCGTCCGTGGCATCACCGATATCGAAGCGGGCCAGGCGCGCATCCCAGGCATCCTGGGCGCGGCCGGCCACGCTTTCCAGCGTATCCGTGGCGGAAATCTCCAGAGCAAGGTTGTGCCGCGCCTGTTCGAGCGAGATCAGCGAGGTGGCAATGCGCATGGTGACGCGGCGATCGCTGCCGGCATCGAACTTGATGTAGCCGGTCGGGCGGCCGCTGTCGATGCGTCCGCTGCTGCGCCAGGGCCGGTCGAAGCGGGCCACCACGAACATGCGGCCGGCACCGTTGGACAGGCCGCTGCGCGTGTCGGTGTAGCCGGACAGTGTCTGGGTGGCCGCATCCAGTGTCAGCCCGCCGCGTGCGTCCACATTGTCGAACAGCAGGTTGGCATCACCTTCCGCAGGGAAATCGAAGCGGAAGACCGCGGCGTGGTCCGTCGGCGCGATGGAGGCGGCGATGCCGTTGTCGAAGCGCACGTCGTAGCGGTAGGGGCGCGCGTTCTCGTGCGAGCGGTCGAAGGACAGCGCCCGCTTGCTGCGGTCGGCCTCGGGCACACCGCGGCTGGCCGACGGCATCACCTGGAAGGTCTGGCGGTCGCCCATCCAGGGACTGGGCTGGTGACTCAGCGCGAGCGCCTGCAGCTGCGGGCGGTTGTTCGCATCGTTCTGCTCGTTCCAGCGGTACAGCCAGTTCAGTGCACCGGCATCGGTCACCGGGGTCCAGAAGTTGAAGCCGTGCGGCACCGCCGTGGCCGGGAAATTGTTGCCGCGCGAGAACGTGCCATTGGCCTGCGTACCGCGGGTGGTCAGCACCCAGTCCGAGACCCGCTGCGGCACTTGCCGCGGCTGCGCATCCAGGCGCACGTCATCGATCCAGCCGGACACCGGCGCACCGTCGGCGCTGGCCACTTCCAGCTCGATGGCGACCACCCGGCGGCCGCGCAGCGCAGGCACATCGCCCAGGCGTACGGCCTTGCGCGCCCACTGCTGCGGGTACAGCGTTTTCGAATCGCCCTGCGCACGCGCGCCCACGGCGATGCCGTGCTGATCACGCGCGGAGCTGGCCGATACACGGCTGCCATCGTCCAGGCGCAGGTCCAGCGAGACGTAGGTGGAGGCCACCGTGTCCTTGTCGACGATCTCCGGCAGCACCAGCCAGGACAGGGTGGTGTCGGCGTCGATGGTCAGGTCCGTGCTGAACAGGTCGCGCCGCGCCGCGCCGCCGTCGGCCTGGTAGTGCAGCGCGCGCAGGCCGCTGTAGCCGGCGTTGCGCTTGGCCGCATACGGCGCCGCCGGACCGGTGCCGATCTGCACCTGCAGCGCGCCGCCGGCCTTGGCCGGTGCGGGCTCACCTGCTTCGAACGAGGTCTGCAGGCCCTGTGCCACTGCGGGCAGGGCGGGCGTGGCGCAGGCCAGGGCCAGGGCGAGCGGAAGCAGGGCGCGGCGCGGATCGGAAAGGGTCATGCAGGGTCTCCCGGAAGGGCAGGCGGCAGGCAGGACCCGCATCGGCACGTACCACGGCCAGCATCGCGCCCGCCGCCCAGGGGCGGTGGAAAGGAGCGATGCCGGTCCGGTGGGGGCGGGCCATGCGATCGGGTCGTCGGAGTGGTCCCGATCCTGCCTCAGTGCGTTGCCCCCTGACAAGTGCAATTAGTTCGATCCAAATCCGGGAAAAACGTTTCATTTCAAATTATTGACAGAGGGGATTGGATCGATTTAAAAGTGGCCGGGGTCCAGGCCCGGGGAAGGCGGCGTCCTTCCCGTCCCGATCCCAACCCTTCCATCTGTCCCGGAACACCCTGCATGCCCTGATCCGGGCGGGCGGCCTGCGCTTGCTGCTGCTGCCCGTCACCACCGTCCATCCACGACCCTCCCGTCCGTCCCCCACCGGCAGGACCGTCATCCGTCTCTGGAGAGCGCTTGATGAAACCGAGGTTGCTGTCGTTGTTGATGTCTTCGCTGCTGCTGTCGCCGCTGGCCGTGCAGGCCCAGTCCTCCAACGCAGGGGAGGGCGCCGATCCGCCGCGTACGCGCGACCTGGATGCGGTCACGGTGACCGGGTCGCTCATTCCGCGCGCGCAGGTGGAGGGCCCCTCACCGGTGACGACCATCACCGCCGAGCAGATCCAGGCGCAGGGTTTCACCACGGTGTTCGATGCGCTGCGCTCGCTGCCGGTCTCCAATGGGTCGGTGCAGGATTCCCAGGGAACCGGCTTCTACACTCCGGGCGCCAAGACCATCAGCCTGTTCGGTCTGGACCCCAGCTACACCCTTACCCTCATCAACGGGCGGCCGATCAACAGCTATCCGCTGGCCTACAACGGCAACACCAGCATCGCCGACATTGCCAACATCCCGCTGGGCATGGTCGAACGCATCGATGTGCTCACCGGTGGCCAGTCCTCGGTGTATGGCTCGTCGGCCGTGGCCGGCGTAGTCAACATCGTGCTGAAAGACCGCGTGGAAGGCACCCATCTGCGCTACCGCGTCGGTGGTTACAGCCAGGGCGGCGGTTCCAGCCAGCGCTTCAGCGCCAGCAGTGGACAGACCTTCGGCAACCTCGATATCAGCTACGGGCTGGAATACATCAACCAGAAGGCGATCTACGCCTTCGACCGCAGCCGCATCGACAGCGTCAACGACAACCCGACCGGGCCGCAGGATCCGTCGCGCAGCTTCCTGCGTATGCGCCAGGGGCCCAACGCCTACATCGACCCGGGCGCGGCCACCTGCGCGCCGCTGTCGAATCTGTTCGGTGGCAGCACCGTGTACGCGCACCGCGACATTTCCGGCGGTGGCTACTACTGCGGCACCCCCGACAACGTCGGCACCGCGTCGCTGTACAACGCCAGCCAGGACGTCAACGCGACCACCTTCCTGCGCTATCACCTCAGCCCGGATACCGAGTTGTACTCGGACATCCTGTTCGGCTTCAGCCGGCCGACCTACAGCGGTGGCAGCCCGTTCTGGAACAAGACCTTCTACAACCGCACCAGCGGCCAGTACGAGCAGTGGCAGCGCATCTACGCGCCCGAGGAAGTCGGCCTGGATGCCAAGGACCAGCGCGTCTACACGCGATCGCTGAACGTCACCGCCGGCGTGCGTGGCGTGCTGGGCAGCTTCGACTACGACGTCTACGTCAACCGTTCCAGCACCGATGTCACCCGCAAATCCACCGACTTCCTCGCCCGGAACGGCGTGGACGATTACTACCTGGGGCCGATGCTGGGCATGCAGGATGGCTACGAGGTCTACGCCCCGGACCTGTCGCGCCTGTACCAGCCGATCACCCGCGACCAGTACGACAGCTTCAGCGGCCTCAACCGTGCTGCATCCAGCGCGTCGCGCACAGCAGTGACGGCACTGCTGACCCATCGTTCGCTGTTTGCCCTGCCGGCCGGCGACGTCGGTTTCGCGCTGATCGCCCAGGGCCAGCGCGAGAAATTCTTCAACCAGTCGGCCGATCCCGATGCCGGTGTGCTGTTCCGCGGGCAGACCGCCGGCACCTCGGCGCAGGGCCAGCGGGATCTGTACGCGCTGGGTGCGGAACTGCAGGTGCCGATCATCGATACCTTCAGCGCCAACCTGTCCGGCCGCTACGACAAGTACGCCCTGCAGGGCGGTGGCGGCAACGGCAAGGCGACCTGGAAGCTTGGCCTGGAGTACCGGCCGATCGAATCGCTGCTGCTGCGTGGCAGCTACGCCACTGCGTTCCGTTCGCCGGACATGTTCTACCTGTTTTCCCGCGAGAGCAGCGGCTATACCACCAACACCGACCTCTACCAGTGCCGGCAGGCCGGTTACACCTCCGACAACTTCGATGACTGCGAGCAGTCCGGGTTGGCGGTGCTGTCTTCCAGTACCGGCAACCGCGATCTGAAGGACATCACTGCACGCACGTTCACCTATGGTGCGGTGTGGTCGACACTGGACAACGCGCTGACGTTGTCGGTGGACTACAACTCGGTGGTGATCGAGAACGAAGTACGCATCCTCGGTACCGACAGCATCCTCGACACCGAGGCCAACTGCCGGCTGGGCGTATCGGAGAACGGGCAGACCCGCTTCGACATCACCTCGCCCACCTGCCAGCAGGTCCTGGGCCAGGTGCAGCGCAAGCCGGCTACCGATCCGCTCAACCCCAACGGTGTGGACAAGGTGTTCTCCTACCCGATCAACATCGCCAGCCAACGCCAGACCGGTGTGCAGGCAGCGCTGGACTATCGCTGGGGTACCTCCTCGGCGGGAGATTTCACGGTCAACGCGGGCTACTACCGCCCGCTCAAGCACACCACCCAGGACAAGGAAGGCGATCCGGTCTACGACCAGTTGTGCTGCGGCAATTCCAATGAACTGCAGTACCGGGCCACGCTGGGCGTGAACTGGAAGCGCGGGCCGTTCAGCGCCAGTGCGTTCGGCGTGCGCAACGCGCCCACCTGGGACAGCCGTGGCGAGCAGCGCAACATCGGCCCGTGGACCACCTGGAACGCCACGGTCGGCTACCGCATCAATGACCTGGCCAGCCTGCTGCTGACGGTCAACAACCTGACCGACGAGATGCCGCCGATCGACCGCAGCAACGGCAACTGGCCGTACTACGATCAGGGCATCTACAACGCCTATGGCCGCTCGGCCTTACTGGAGCTGTCGCTGGACTTCCAGTAGGCCGGGCGCTGGCAGGTCCCGGCTGTCAGGGGGCGGGGGCCAGGAAAGGACAGGGGCGGCCGGGTCGCCGCCCCAGGTGCTAGAATCGCAGGCCTCGCAATCCGTTCATCGACATCCGCCATGAGCCATACCGCCACCGCGCCCGCCAACGCCGAGAAGCGCTACACCGTGCACCGCAGCGACCTGCCGCTGAGCTGCCCGACCCCGGAGATGGCGCTGTGGAACTCGCATCCGCGGGTCTACCTGGCGATCGAAGACGAACCCAACGGTGAAGCGCAGTGCCCGTACTGCGGTTCCGTGTTCGTACTGGCTGACTGAACGGCCTTCACCGATGCGTCGACTGACCGTGGTGCAGTTGCTGCCGGCGCTGCACTCCGGCGGCGTCGAGCGCTCGACCCTGGAAATCGCGTCGGCACTGGTGGCAGCCGGCCATCGCGCGCTGGTGGTGTCTGCCGGTGGCCGCCTCGTTGAACCGCTGCTGGCCAGCGGTGCCGAGCATCTCACCCTCGATATCGGCCGCAAGTCGCTGCTGACCCTGCGTCATCTGCCGACCCTGCGTCGCCTGTTCGCCGAGGTCGGCGCCGATATCGTGCACGCCCGCTCGCGCCTGCCCGCGTGGCTGGGGCTGTATGCGATCCGGGCGATGCCGCAGGCGCAGCGGCCGCACTGGGTAACCACCGTGCACGGGCTGAACTCGCCCAGCCGCTACAGCGCGGTGATGACCAGCGGCGAGCGCGTGATCTGTGTCTCCAACAGCGTGCGCGAATACGTGCAGCGCCACTATCCGACCGTGCCGGAGGACCACCTGCGGGTGATCCCGCGTGGTGTCGATGTCAGTCAGTTCCCGCGGGTGGCGCGCGGTGATCGCCGGCCGCGCCTGTCGCTGGTGGCGGACTACCCGTGGCTGGCCGGGGTGGACGGGCCGCTGCTGCTGCTGCCGGGCCGTGGCACGCGCCTGAAGGGGCACGCGCACGCGCTGCAGCTGCTGGCCGACGTCCGCGCTGCCGGCGTGCCGGCGCAGCTGTGGATGCTGGGCACCGACGAGCCGGGGCGCGAAGCCTATGTGGCCGACCTGCGCCGCCAGGCCGCCACGCTCGGCATCGCAGACGCGGTCCACATCAGCACGCCGACCGCCCGCATTGCCCAGGCCTATGCCGCCAGCGATCTGGTGCTGCAGCTGTCCGACAAGCCCGAAGCCTTTGGCCGTACCGTGGTGGAAGCACTGTCGGTGGGCCGACCGGTGCTCGGCTGGAACCACGGTGGGGTGGGCGAACTGCTGCAGCAGCTCCAGCCCACCGGTGCGGTGCCGCTGGGAGATGCGCAGGCACTGGGTGAACGTGCGCTGGCCCTTCTGGCGCAGCCGCCATCGTTGCCGGGCCGTATCCCGTTTACCCTGCAGGCCATGCAGCGCGATACCCTCCGTCTCTATGCCGACCTCGCAGGCTGACACCGCAGCCGTCCTGCGCGATGAACGCGCCGGGCGCTGGGCGCCCTTGTGGGTGCTTGCCTACGTGGCGTTGTGGCCGCTGCCAGGCATCGCCGAGACCGTCCTGGGCCTGGGTGCAATCTATGCCGCAGTGCGCATGGTCATCCGCCGCCTGCAGCGCCGGCCGCATCTGCTGAGCCCGGCGGCCTGGGCGCTGACCTCGATCCTGTTCCTCGGCTACTGGTTGCCGCAGGCATTTTCCGCATTCGATGCGATCGACCCGTCGGCCTCGTGGACCAAGGCGGCAGGAGGCCTGCGCTACCTGCCCTTCATGTGGCTGGTAGCGATCGCAGTGGCCACGCCGGAGCGGCGCAGACTCACCCTGGGTGGACTGGCGGTGATCACCGGCGCCTGGACGCTGGATGCGCTGGTACAGGCGGTGGCCGGCACCAGCCCATGGTTCTGGTCGCTGGAGCAGCTCAAACTGGCAATCAGCGGGCGTGCGCTGTGCCCGGCCGATGAAGCGGCGTTGGCCGACCGGCTCAGTGGCGTACTGGGCCCGTGCAACCTGAAATTCGGCCAGGTGCTGGCCAGCCTGTCGCCGTTCCTGCTGCTGCCGCTGGCGCGCCGCTTCGGTGCTGCCGGCTGGCTGCTGGCCGCTGCGGCCCTCGGCAGTGTGTTGCTGCTGGCCGGCTCACGCGCCTCGTGGATCACCTTCGCGCTCGTGCTGGCCTACAGCGGCATGCGCCAGTTCGGCTGGAAGCGGCTGGCGCTGTTGGGGATGGTCGGGGTCCTGGGGGCCGGGGTCCTGGTTGCCAGCGTGCCGCAGCTGCGCGAGCGCGTGCTGCGCACGACGATGGCCTGGGAGGGGGACGAGACGGGCGTCGACCAGGCGTTGTCCGGGCGTGCGCGGATCTGGAGCGCAGCGGCCTGCATGATCGAAGCACATCCGATCAACGGTGTCGGCGCGCGTGGCTTCCGCGATGCGTATCCCGCCTGCGTCGCAGGGGAGGGAACCGCGGTGTGGGGCGCGGAACCGGCCCTGCACGCGCACCAGATCGTGCTGGAGATCCTGGCCGAGACCGGCGCGCTGGGCCTGCTGTTGTGGCTGGCCGCCGTGGCACAGGCCTGGCGGGCGTGGCGCTTCGCACCGACCGCGGCCCGCGAGCGGGCGCGGCCGGCGATGCTGGCGCTGGCGGTCACCGTGTTCCCGCTCAACACCCACCTGGCGTTCTACTCTGCGTTCTGGGGTGGGCTGACCGTGCTGCTGGCGGCGCTGTTCGCCGGCAGCCTGCTGGCGCATGACGCGGATGACCCACCACGCGCGATGGAAACGGGCAGGTGATCCGGGCGGATCCAGGCGTGCCCGGATCTATCTGTAGAAGTCGCTGCGCCCGCCGGGCTGGCGCTTGAAGCGGCGATGGATCCACAGGTACTGGTCAGGGGCTTCGCGCACCATCTCTTCGATCGCCTGGTTGACGCGCGCGGTATCGGCTTCCACATCCTCGCTCGGGAAGTTCTCCAGCGGCGCGCCGATCTTCAGGAAGTACTTCCCGCCTTCGCGGCGGTGGAAGTACGGAATGACCGCGCAACCGGTCATCCGCGCCAGCTGGTGGGTGGCGGTGATGGTGGCGGCGGTGTGGCCGAAGAACGGAACGAACACGGTGTCCTTGCCACGCATGTCCTGGTCGGGGGCATACCAGAGGAAGCCGCCCTTCTTCAGGTGGCGCACGGTGGCGCGGATGTCCTCGTTGGCGAACATCGCCTTGGCATAGCGCAGGCGGCCGAACTTCACCGCCCACTCGTACACCGGATTCTTATGTTTGCGGTACATGCCGGACAGGTCGACGTAGTCGCACAGCAGGCGGCCGCACATCTCCAGGGTCATGAAGTGCCCGGACACCAGCAGCACGCCGCGACCCTCGGCCTGCATCTGCCGCAGGTGCTCCAGCCCTTCGATCTGCACCTGCGGGCGGATGCTGTCGATGCTGCCCCACCAGGCACGGATGCACTCGAACACGCCCACGCCCAGGGCATCGAAGCTGTCGCGAACCAACCGCTTGCGCCAGGCATCGTCCTTTTCCGGGAAACACAGTGCGAGATTGACCTCGGCTGCACGGCGACGGCTGCCGGCCAGGCGCCAGGCGATCGACCCCACCCCGCGACCGAGGGCGCGCTGCAGCATCCACGGCAGGCGGGCGATGGCGAAAGCGCCGTACATGGCGGCGAACATCGGCCAGTTGCGGGGATCGCGCAGTGACGGGCGGACGGCAGTGGAGGCATCGGACATGGCGCCATTCTAGCAATCCGGCTGCGTGTCTTTCCCGGGGGTGTCCCGTATCCTTGCCGCATGCGCAAAGACCCTGTCGAATGGATCCTGCGCGGCCTGTATTCGGTCGTGCTCTACATCCTGCTGCCGATCACCGTGTACCACCTGGTCTGGCGCGGCTTCCGGGTCCGTGAGTATTTCCGCCGCTGGGACGAGCGCTACGCCTCCTATCCCCAGCCCAGCGGCCAGCCACGGGTCTGGCTGCATGCGGTCTCGGTGGGCGAGGTCAACGCCGCCGCGCCGCTGGTCAACGCCCTGCGCCAGCAGCGCCCGGATATCCGCTGGGTCATCACCACCATCACTCCCACCGGCTCCGAGCGCGTGCGCGCGCTGTGGGGCGATGCGCTGGACCACGTCTACCTGCCGTATGACGTGCCCGGCAGCGTCAACCGTTTCCTCGGCCACTTCCAGCCCAGCCTGGCGCTGATCCTGGAAACCGAACTGTGGCCGAACATGCTGTTCGGCTGCCGTGACCGCGACATTCCGGTCTACATCCTCAATGCCCGCCTGTCGGCCCGTTCGCTGCGTGGCTACCGGCTGCTGGCCGCGCTGATCCGCCGCGCGCTGCGCACGGTGACGTGCGTGGCAGCCCAGTCGCAGGACGACGCAGAGCGCTTCGTGCAGCTGGGGGCGGCGCCTGACCAGGTGCAGGCACTGGGCAACCTCAAATTCGACATCGCCACGCCGGACGTGCAGGCCTTCATCGAACAGTTCCACGCACGGGTGCCGGACACGCGACCGGTCTGGATCGCGGCCAGTACCCATGATGGCGAAGAGCAGGCGGTGATCGAACTGCACCGGCGCCTGCGCCAGCACCATCCGGACCTGCTGCTGCTGTGGGCACCCCGGCATCCCGAGCGCTTCCCGAAGGTGGAGGCGCTGGCGCGCGAGCAGGGCTGGAACGTGGCGACCCGCCGTGCGCAGCAGTGGCCGTCCGCCGATACCGATGCCTTCATCATCGACACCCTCGGCGAACTGATGCCGTTCTATGGCTGTGCGCAGGTCGCTTTCGTCGGCGGCAGCCTGCAGCCGATCGGTGGCCACAACCTGCTGGAGCCGGCGGCGATGGGCACTGCCGCGGTGACCGGTCCGCACCTGCACAATTTCTCGGAGATCTCGCGGCGCATGCGCGAGGCCGGTGCGCTGTTGATCGGCGAAGACGTGCAGGCGGTCGGCGGTCTGCTGCAGCACCTGCTGGAGGATCCGCAGGCCCGCGAGGACATGGCGCACGCTGGATGCACGCTGGTCAGCAATGGGCGCGGCGCGCTGCAGCGGACGCTGGCGCTGGTGGCCCCGCACCTGCCACCGCCCCGCGGCTGAGCCGCACGCGGCGCGCTTGCCGCCGTACTGTCGCGATCAACTGGATTAAGCCTGCTTGACGGCCATCGTTCTGTCGTCGCAGGACCGATTGCCGACGCCGCAACGTGCCTCGGATCACACCTCGCGGCATGCAGATGCAAATTGACTATCGATTGCCAACACAGGCTGCCAGCCTGATGTCGACCGTGCTTGGACGGCATCAAGGGAGCTTGAGATGAGCGGCAGCGATGGCCATCGGCTTGGAATGGATCATCTGGGCGTGATCCTGATGACGTTGCTGCTCGGTGGCAGTGTCATCGCACGGGTCGGTCAGTACACGGCGGCGCAGGCGGGGCCGGCCGTCGTTCTCAGTCTGCTGCTCGCAGCCCTCGGTGCGGCGCTGGTGCTGGCACGCCTGTACAGGGTGGTGACGCAGGCGGATATGGCCGATGGCCTGGATGGCCTGCATGGCCTGCTGGTGGCCGGCTGGGGGCGGTCGATTGCCCGCGTGCTGTGCCTGGCGTTGTTGCTGGAGTGCACGGCGACGCTGGCGGGTGCGGCGCAGTCCGGGGCTGGCCATCTGCATGCGGCACTGGCGGCGGCGAGCGCATCCAGCGCCGGTACGCTGCCGGTGCAGGTGACGGCCGCTGCAGGCCTGCTGCTGTTGGGAGCCGCCGCGCTGATGCGACCGTCGCGCACCGTGCTGCTGGTGTGCGCGCTGTTGACCGTGAAGATCGGCATCGGCGTGCTGCTGCTGGCGCTGGCGGCCCGGTATGTGCACTACGCGCACTGGATCCCATGGGTTCCCCCCGCCACTGCACCGTATCGCTTCGGCCTGGGAGGTGTGCTCGCCGCGGCTGTGCCGCTGCTGGGCATCTTTGCCAGCGCCGGCCTGGCACTGGGCGTTCCCGGGTTGCCTGTTGGCGGGCTGGCGCGACGCCCACTGACGATGCTCATGGTGCTCGTCGCGGCGACGCTGATGCTGATCGCACTGGCCGCACTGCAGGCGGGCCTGGTCGACTATCCAGCGCTGGCCAGCAGCCGGCCCTTGACGGTCGCGCTGCGAAGCCATCCCCAATTGTCCTGGATGTTGCCGTGGCTGCCGCTGGCAGGGTATGCAGGGTTGGCGGCGCTGCAGCTGGTGCTGCTGATGCTGGCGGCACGGCTGGCGCTGCCGCTGTGGCCGCTTGGAAACGAGGGCGACCCACCGGCGGCGTGCGTGGCGACCGTGGCGATCATCCTGTTGGCGACCCTGCTGGCGCTGTGGCTGCCGGCCGGCGTCTTGCCGACGATGCCGGGGCCGGTGGCACTGCTGGTGGTGGCCGCGTTGTGCCTGGGGGGACTCCAGCGGCGCAGCGAGGTGACGCGCTCGCCTGCCGACGCCGTGCTGGGCATGGCGGCAGCGGCGTTGTGCCTGCTGCCGCTCCTGCGCTAGATCTCATCGCCGCGGCACAAACAGAAAAGCCACCCGGTCGGGTGGCTTTCCGTCAACACAGGCGACGACGACTTACTGGGTGGTCGTGGCGGGGTTGCCCGCGTCCTGGGTCAGCAGGCGATTGATGTCCTGCAGTTCGGCCACGTCCAGCGCGCCCAGCGACTGGCTCAGCAGCAGGCGGTTCTGCAGGAAGGTGTAGCGGGCCTGCGCGTAGTCCAGCTGTGCCGAGAACAGGATGCGCTGGTTCTGGATCACGTCCAGCACGGTACGGGTACCCACTTCCAGGCCGACCTGCGAGGCGTCGTACGCGCTCTGTGCCGAGACGACGGCCAGGCGGCGTGCCTCCACCTCGCTGATGCCCTGCACCAGGGTCTGGTAGGCATTGCGGGTGTTGCGATCCAGCGCGCGCTTCTGCTGTTCGTAGCCATCCTGGGCGATGTCACGCTGGGCCAGCGCCTGGCGCACGCCGGACTGGGTGGCGCCGCCGGCGAAGATCGGCACGCTGAGGGTCAGGCCGATGCTGTTGGTGCGCGCATCCGGGGACAGCGAACCCGAACCGGTGCTGTCGCCCCAGGTCGCGGTCTTGCCCCAGCTGCCGCCCAGCGACAGCGTCGGGTAGTGGGCGCCACGGGCGGCCTGCACGCCGGCCTCGGCCGCGCTGACCTTCAGCTCCTGCGCCTTCAGCGACGGGTTCTGGCTGGTCGCCTGCTGCACCAGTTCATCGATGTTGCCGCGGTTGGCCGGCACTTCGGGACGGAAGTCGGCCGGCAGCCCCTTGAGGTTCAGCACCGGCTGGCCGGTAAGTTCGGTCAGCGCCTGGTAGTTATCGGCCAGGGTGTTCTGCGCGACGATGGTGTTGGCGCGCGCCTGGTCATACTGCGCGCGCGCTTCGTGCACGTCGGTGATCGGCGCCAGGCCCACTTCCAGGCGCTTGTCGGCGAAGTCGAACTGCTTCTTCGCGGCCGCTTCGTTGGTCTGTGCGGCATTCAGCGATTCGATCGCCACCAGCACGTTGAAGTAGGCCGCCGAGGTGCGGACGATCAGGCTGTCGTTGGCCGAATCCAGGGTGAAGTCAGCCGCCTTGCTCAGTTCGCGCTGCGAGCGCAGGTTGTTGATCTGCGTCCAGTTGAACAGGGTCTGCGAACCGTCGATCGTGTAGTTGCGGCGCTTGCTGCTGACCGTGCCGGTATTGGCATCGGCGTTGGCTTCGCTGCGTGTGCGGTTCAGCGTGGCCTGGCCGTTGATCTGCGGAAGCAGGGCAGCGCGCGCCTGCACGGCGCCTTCCTTGTCGTACAGCCGGGTGGATTCGGCGGCCGACAGCTGCGGATCGCCGTTGCGCGCCATCTCGTAGACCTGCAACAGGTCAGCGGCATGGGCAGACAACGGCAGCAGGGCAGTGGCCAGCGCAACAGCGAGGGATCGGCGGATCATTGCGGCTTCCTTGGACTCAGAGGTGGAACTGGGGTGCCGGGGCGGCACCGCGCAGGTAATCGATATCGGTCTCGAACAGGGATTCGGTGCTGCCATCGGCCTTGATCAGAAGCGCTTCCATCGCCGGCGAACGGCCCTGGATCACGAACAGGCGACCACCCGGACGCAGCCACGAGGCGAACTGTGACGGCACCACGTTGACGGCACCAGTGACACAGATCACGTCAAAGCGACGTTCGGTCTGCCACGCCAGCGCGTCAGCCACTTCCACACGGACGTTGGTACCCAGGCCGGAGGCATCCAGTCGCGCACGCGCGGCGGTCGCCAGTTCCGGGTCGATCTCCAGGCTCAGCACGTCGCGCGCCAGCGCGCCGATGCAGGCGGCCAGGAAGCCGCTGCCCGTGCCGATCTCCAGCACTTCGTCACCCGGTTGCAGGTCCAGCGCCTGCAGGGTACGGCCCTCGATGACGGGCTTCATCATCTTCTGGCCATTGCCGATCGGCAGTTCAACATCGGCGTAGGCCAGTGCCCGGTGCGCGTCGGCGACAAAGGCCTCGCGCGGCAGGCGGGCCAGGACGTCGAGCACCTTGATGTCCAGCACGTCCCAGGGACGGATCTGCTGTTCCACCATCAGTTCGCGGGCGTGGGCGTAATCAATCGTCATGAGGTTCAAATCCAGCGCAGTGGGCCGGCCATTTTACCGGTGCCGGAGGCCGGCGGCGCGCCCAGAGCATCCGCTGCCGGGGGGCCGGGGTCGCAGTGCCGGAAGTCATCGCGACCACCGGTTCGTTCAGCTTTGCCGTTTCAGCCGGTTCCGGCTCCTCCGGGCGCATAGGCGCGCAGGAAGAAGTCGACGCTGGCCGCCACGTGGGTGACAGGATCGATCTCCACCGATGACAGTGGCATGCCGCACATCATATGCATGTGCACTTCACCCTTGACCAGGGTCAGGAACTGCTGCCCGGCCAGGTGATGGTCGGGAATCTGCAGCTCGCCCCGCTCGCTGCGCGAGCGCAGGAAGTCGGCCAGCGCCTCGCAGGTGCGCTCGGGCCCGGCCTGCCAGAACAGCTCACGCAGGCGTTCGTCGGTCTCCGGGGCCATCATCACACGTTGGATCGAGATCGCCGCGTCGGAGGTGATCAGCTTGAAGAAGGCCAGGCCGATCCCGATCAGCTGGTCGCGCAGTGGCCCTTCGGCGTCGGCCACGAACAGCGCATCCGGCAGCATCTCGATGCATTTGGACTGCACGGCCTCGGAGAACAGGGTCTCCTTGTCGCCGAAATGGCTGTACACCGTCAGCTTCGACACGCCCGCCTGGGCAGCGATGCTGTCCATGCTCACACCGGTATAGCCCTGTTCGATGAACAGGGTCTTGGCCGCCTCGAGGATCGCCGCGCGCTTGCCAAGATCCTTGGGACGCCCGGGTCCGGCGGCCTTGGCAGCAGGCTTGGCCGACGGCTTGCGGGAAGTGGAAGAACTCATTGCGGTAATACTAGACCAAGCGGTTCGATATTTATACTATACCGGCCAGTTTACTAAATTGGGCCGGACGTTGCGGCTCCCCTGCTGAACTCAGTGTTGTCAGGACGTTGACCGATGAAGATCGTGCGCTGGATGGGCGGTATCGTGTGGGTGGCTGCGCTGGCAGCCTGTTCGGGACAGGAGCAGGCGCCACCGGCGGCCGTGCCGGTGCTGGTGGTGCATCCCGGCGAGCAGGTCGGGCAGGCGCCGGCGGCGTTTCCCGGTACGGTCCGGGCACGCCAGGAGAGCCCGCTGTCGTTCCGCGTCGGCGGCAACCTGGTCAAGCGCCATGTGGACGCCGGCCAACGGGTGAAGAAGGGGGAGGTGCTGGCCGAGCTGGATGTCGCCGACTTCGCCCTGCAGGCGCGCGCCTCGCAGGCGCAGCTGGCCGCGGCCGAAGCCGATCTGGTACGCGCCCGCGACGATCTCAAGCGCTACCAGGTGCTGGCCGACCAGCAGCTGGTCAGCCGCTCGCAGCTGGATCAGCAGTCTGCCGCGTTCAAGGCCGCGCAGGGCCAGGCCAACGCGGCCCGGGCCAACCTGGACGTGCTGCGCAACCAGGCCGGCTACGCCCAGCTGCGTGCGCCGGCCGATGGTGTGATCGCCAGCCGTGAGGCGGAAGCCGGGCAGGTGGTGGCCGCGGGCCAGACCATCTTCAACCTGGCCGCAGACGGTGGCCGCGAAGTGCTGATCGACCTGCCGGAAGCCACCATCCGCGACTACGCGGTAGGCCAGCCGGTGGAAGTGGAGTTGTGGAACCGCCCGGGGCAGCGCCTGCCCGGCACGATCCGCGAGATCGCCGCCGCCGCCGATCCGCAGGCGCGGACCTACGCAACCCGGGTCAGCCTGCCCGCCGATGCACTGGCCGATGTCGAGCTGGGGCAGAGCGCGCGCGTGTTCAGCAGCGCCGGCCGCCACGGCACCCTGCAGCTGCCGATGGCCGCTCTCCAGCGCGGTGCAGGTGGCGCAACCAGTGTGTGGGTGGTGGACCCGGCCAGCAGCACGTTGAAATCGGTCACCGTCAGCACGGGCGCCTATGGCATCGACGCCGTGCCGGTGCTGTCCGGCGTGGACGCCGACGACTGGGTGGTGGCTGCGGGCGGCCATCTGCTGCGATCCGGCCAGCAGGTCGTCGCGGTGGACCGGCAGAACCGCCCGGTGCTGAAGCCCGCAGCGCCGGCTGCCGCACCGAAGGCGAAGGAGTAAGCCTGTGCGCCGTTTCAATCTATCCGAATGGGCGCTGGGCAACCGCGCGCTGGTGCTGTTCGCCATGCTCGCCTTCGCCCTCATCGGCGCCTGGTCGTACAAGCATCTGGGCCAGTCCGAGGATCCGCCGTTCACCTTCAAGGTGATGGTGGTACGCACGATGTGGCCGGGCGCGACCGCCGAGCAGGTCTCGCGCCAGGTGACCGAGCCGATCGAGAAGGCGCTGCTCAACACCGGGCAGTACGAGTTCATCCGCTCCTACTCGCGCCCGGGCGAGTCGCAGGTGATCTTCGCGGCCAAGGACAGCCTGCGCTCCAAGGCCATTCCGGACCTGTGGTACCAGGTGCGCAAACGCGTGGGCGACATCAAGCCGAACCTGCCGCGCGAAATCGTCGGTCCGTTCTTCAACGATGAGTTCGGCGACACCTTCGGCAACATCTACGCGCTGACCGGGCAGGGCTTCGACTACGCCGTGATGCGTGACTACGCCGATCGCATCCAGCTGGAACTGCAGCGGGTGCCGGACGTGGGCAAGATCGAGCTGCAGGGCCTGCAGGACGAGAAGGTCTGGATCGAGCTGTCCAACACCAAGCTGGCCACGCTGGGCGTGTCGCTGCAGCAGGTGCAGCAGGCGCTGGCCGACCAGAACGCGATCAGCGCCACCAGCTTCTTCGAGACCCCGACCGATCGCGTGCAGCTGCGCGTGACCGGCCAGTTCCAGAGCATCGATGACATCCGTCGCTTCCCGATCCAGGCCGGCGACCGCACGGTGCACCTGGGCGATATCGCCGAGATCAAGCGCGGCTTCGCCGATCCGGCGTCGCCGAAGATGCGCTTCATGGGTGAGGATGCGATCGGCATTGCGGTCGCGATGAAAGACGGCGGCGACATCCTGAAGCTGGGCTCCACGCTGGATGCCGAGTTCGAGCGCCTGCAGAAGACGCTGCCGGCGGGCATGCACCTGCGCAAGGTCTCCGACCAGCCGCATGCGGTGGAAGAGTCGGTGGGTGAGTTCGTGCAGGTGCTGACCGAAGCGGTGGTGATCGTGCTGCTGGTGAGCTTCTTCTCGCTGGGCCTGCGTACGGGCCTGGTGGTGGGCGTGACCATTCCGCTGGTGCTGGCGATGACCTTCTTCGTCATGCACTACTTCGATATCGGCTTGCACAAGATCTCGCTGGGCGCGCTGGTGCTGGCGCTGGGCCTGCTGGTGGACGATGCGATCATCGCGGTGGAGATGATGGCCACCAAGATGGAACAGGGCTACGACCGCCTGCGCGCGGCCAGCTTCGCCTGGGAATCCACGGCGTTCCCGATGCTCACCGGTACGCTGATCACGGCGGCAGGTTTCCTGCCGATCGCCACGGCGGCGTCAAGCACCGGTGAGTACACCCGTTCGCTGTTCCAGGTGGTGACCATCGCGCTGGTGGTGTCATGGATTGCGGCGGTGCTGTTCATTCCGTACCTGGGTGACAAGATGCTGCCGGATCTGTTCAATCCGCAGCTGCCCAAGCCGGACAGCCTGGCCGGTCGCTGGCGTGCGAAGCGCCTGGCCTGGGCCGATCGCCATCCGGCGCTGCTGCGCTGGGTCGCACCGAAGGAGCATGCACACGACCACGATCCGTACCAGCGGCCGTTCTACACGCGTTTCCGCCGTTTCCTGGACATGTGCCTGCGCCACCGCTGGTGGGTGATCGCAGCAACGGTGGCCCTGTTCGTGTTCTCGCTGCTGATGTTCCGCTTCGTGCCGCAGCAGTTCTTCCCGGATTCGACCCGCCCGGAACTGATGGTGGATATCGAACTGGCTGAAGGCGCGTCTCTGCAGGCCACGCAGGCGCAGGCCAGCAAGCTGGAAAAGCTGCTGAAGGGCCGTGAGGGCATCGCCAACTATGTGGCCTATGTGGGTACCGGTTCGCCGCGCTTCTACCTGCCGCTGGACCAGCAGCTGCCGGCGACCAACTTCTCGCAGTTCGTGGTGCTCACCGAAGACGCCAAGGCGCGCGAGGCCACGCGCGATTGGCTGTTGAAGGACGTGATCCCGCAGTTCCCGGATGTGCAGATGCGCGTGACGCGGCTGGAGAACGGTCCGCCGGTGGGCTACCCGGTGCAGCTGCGGATCTCCGGCGAGCACATCGAGCAGGTGCAGGCGATCGCACGCCAGGTACAGGACAAGGTGCGGGAGAACCCGCATGTGATGAACGTGAACCTGGACTGGAGCGAGCCGAGCAAGGTCGTGCGGCTGGTGCTTGACCAGGACCGTGCGCGCGCGCTGGGCGTGAGCAGTGCGCAGGTGAGCCAGCTGCTGGGCACTTCGCTGTCGGGCATGAGCGTGAGCACCTATCGCGAGGGCAATCGCCTGATCGAGATGCTGCTGCGGGGGCCGGAGAACGAGCGCGTGCAGCTGGGCATGCTGGGCAGCCTGGCCATTCCCACCGCCAGTGGCACGTCGGTGACGCTCTCGCAGGTGGCGCGCCTGGAGTACGTGTTCGAGGACGGCATCATCTGGCATCGCAACCGCCTGCCGACCGTGACCGTGCGTGCCGATATCAGTGACGGCAGCCAGGCGCTGGACGTGGTGCAGCAGATCCTGCCGACGCTGGATGGCATCCGCGCTGCACTGCCGAGCGGTTACCTGCTGGAAACCGGCGGAACGGTGGAGGATTCGGCACGTGGCCAGGACTCGATCAAGGCAGGCATGCCGTTGTTCCTGATCGTGGTCGCAACGCTGCTGATGCTGCAGCTGCGCAGCTTCTCGCGTGCCGCGATGGTGCTGGTGACGGCACCGCTGGGCATCATCGGCGCGACCTTGTTCCTGCTGCTGTTCCGTGCACCGTTCGGGTTCGTGGCGCTGCTGGGCACGATCGCGCTGGCCGGCATGATCATGCGCAACTCGGTGATCCTGATCGACCAGATCCAGCAGGACATCGATGCCGGGCATGATCGCTGGCATGCGATCATCGACGCGACGGTACGGCGTTTCCGCCCGATCGTGCTGACCGCCCTGGCGGCGGTGCTGGCGATGATTCCGCTGTCGCGCAGCGCGTTCTATGGCTCGATGGCGATCTCGATCATGGGCGGGTTGATCGTGGGTACCGTGCTGACCCTGGTGTTCCTGCCGGCGCTGTATGCGGCGTGGTTCCGGGTGAAGCCGGATGAATCCGGGGCGTAATGCCCCGGGTTCCAGGGCCGCCGCCTCTGGCAGGTGCCAACCCTGGTTGGCACGGCGCGTTGCATCCACGCATGCTCGCGGGATCTGCTTTCTGTAGAGCCGAGCCATGCTCGGCTGCTCTTCGCGCGATGATGGGGTGAGTCGAGCATGGCGTGGATCTACTGCAGTTGCAGGCCGCTCCGCAGCAGTGGCACCAGCCACTCCAGGAATACGTGCACGCGCTGTGCCCGATGCTGCCGATGCGGTTGCAGCAGGGTCACCGGCAACGGTTGTGCGACGTGTCGTGGCATCACTTCCACCAACGTGCCGGACTGCAGCTCGTCCTGCACGTCATAGCGCGGAATCTGCAGCAGTCCCAGTCCGGCCACGCAGCAGGCGATCGAGGCTTCGGCGCTGTTCACCCGCACCCAACCCTGCATGGGCAGCGTGCGCAGCTGGGTTCCGTCCTGCCATTCCCACGGTTCCACCCGCGCGGTCGTCGGCGAGGCGTAGTTCACCGCCTGGTGCTGCTGCAGGTCCGTCGGTTGCTGCGGGACGCCGTACGCGCGCAGGTAGGACGGCGCGGCCACGTTGACGAAGTCCAGCGTGCCCAGCGTGCGCGAAACCAGGCTGGAATCGCCCAGCTGGCCGACCCTCAACACCGCATCGCAGCCTTCCTCGATCAGGTTCACTGCGCGGTCGGTCATGCCCAGATCCACCTCCACCTGCGGGTAACGGGCGAAGAAGTCAGGCAGCGCCGGCGCCACGATGCGCCTGCCGATGCGGCTGGGTACGTCGATCCTCAGCAGGCCGACCGGCTGCGCGTCCTCCTGACGGAACAGCGATTCGGCATCTTCGACCTCGGCGATCAGGCGCAGGCAGCGGGCGTGGAACACATCGCCATCGTGGGTGGTGGAGACGCGTCGCGTCGAGCGTTGCAACAGGCGCGTACCCAGCCGCTGCTCCAGTTCGGCGACCGCCGCCGATACCGTGGAACGGGGCAGTCCGAGCTGGTCGGCGGCGCGGGTGAAGCTGGCGCACTCCACCACCCGGCTGAAGATGCGGAAGCGGTCGATCCGATCCATTGTTCGCTCGATCTGGAAAGTTAAGTCAATGTTGCGGGCTTTATCCGCATTTTCCGCACGATATCGTCATCGGGGCAGGGTTGCCATCCCGGACAGCCCCACTCCGAGACCGAAGCCATGACCGACCACTCCCTCAAGGGCAAGACCGTGCTGATCGCAGGCGGTGCCAAGAACCTCGGTGGCCTGCTCGCCCGCGATTTCGCCGCCCACGGCGCCGGGGCCATCGTCATCCATTACAACAGCGATGCCAGCCAGGCCGACGCCGAGGCGACCGTCGCGGCGGTCCAGGCCGCGGGCAGCAAGGCCGTGGCCCTGCAGGGTGACCTGACCTCCGCTGCCGCCATGGAGCGCCTGTTCGCCGACGCTGTCGCAGCCGTCGGCCGTCCCGATGTCGCCATCAATACCGTCGGCAAGGTCCTGAAGAAGCCGCTGCTGGAGATCAGCGAAGCGGAGTACGACGAGATGAGCGCGGTGAATGCCAAGGCGGCGTTCTTCTTCCTCAAGGAGGCCGGCCGTCACGTCAATGATGGTGGCCGCATCTGTACCCTGGTGACGTCGCTGCTGGGCGCCTACACGCCGTTCTACTCCAGCTATGCAGGCACCAAGGCGCCGGTGGAGCACTTCACCCGCGCGGCATCGAAGGAGTTCGGCGAGCGGGGCATCTCGGTGACCGCGATCGGTCCCGGGCCGATGGACACGCCGTTCTTCTATCCTGCCGAGAGTGCTGATGCGCAGGCGTATCACAAGACCGCGGCGGCGCTGTCCGCGTTCACCCGCACCGGTCTGACCGACATCGCCGATATCGTGCCGTGGATCCGTTTCCTGGTCACCGACGGCTGGTGGATGACCGGGCAGACGGTGCTGGTCAACGGTGGCTACACCACCAAGTAACCGGGCCACGCTGGGCGCGGCTCCACCGCACTGCACCTGTGGCGCCGGGCCATGCCCGGCTCATGCAACAGCCATCGGGCATGGCTCGACGCTACAGGTGCCGCCCGGCGGGTCAGCCCAGCTTCGCCAGTACGGCGTCGGTCGCCGCCGTCGTGCTCACGGCCTGGCCCTTTGCAGCCAGATCAGCAGTGAACACGCCATCATCCAGCACCGCGTGCACGGCCGCCTCCACCGCCGCCGCTTCGGCATCCAGGCCCAGCGAGTGGCGCAGCAGCATGGCCGCGCTGAGGATCGTCGCGTAAGGGTTGGCGATGCCCTTGCCGGCGATGTCCGGTGCCGAACCGTGGATCGGCTCGTAGATGCCGACCGCACCCGGTTCTCCCAGTGATGCCGACGGCAGCAGGCCCAGCGAACCGGCCAGCATCGAGGCCTCGTCGGTGAGGATGTCGCCGAACATGTTTTCGGTCACGATCACGTCGTATTCGCGTGGCTTGGCCAGCAGGTGCATCGCCATCGAATCGACCAGCTGGTGTTCCAGCGCGACGTCCGGGAACTCCTCGCGGCCGATACGGGCGGCGACGTCACGCCACAGGCGGGACGTCTCCAGCACGTTGGCCTTATCCACCGAGGTCACCTTGCCTCGGCGCTGCTGTGCCAGGCGGAACGCGCTGCGCAGCACGCGCTCGATTTCGGCCACGGTGTAGCGGCAGAGGTCGCTGGCGCTGTCGGCATCGCGGGTCTTGTCGCCGAAGTAGATGCCGCCGGTCAGTTCGCGTACCACCACGAAGTCCACGCCCTTGAGCAGTTCGGCCTTGATCGGCGATGCCCCCAGGGCGGCATCATGGGTACGCACCGGCCGCAGGTTGGCGTACAGGCCCAGCGCCTTGCGGATCGCCAGCAGGCCCTGCTCGGGGCGCACCTTGGCGTTCGGGTCGGACCACTTCGGTCCACCCACTGCACCCAGCAGCACGGCATTCGCGGCCTGGCATGCGGCGAGGGTGGCGGCGGGCAGGGGCTCGCCATGGCGATCGATGGCGATGCCACCGATATCGTGCTCGCTGAACGTGAAGGTGTGGTTGAAGCGTTCGCCGATGGCTTTCAGGACCGCAACCGCAGCGGCGGCCACTTCCGGGCCGATGCCATCACCGGGGAGTACAACGATCTCAGCGTGCATGCTCACTCTCGTAACGTTCGATGTCAGGGACGCGGCCCAGCAGATAACCCAGTTGATCGACGCCTTCCAGCAGACAGGTCTGCGAGAAGCCATCCAGCGGGAAGGAGTAGACCCGGCCATCCGGCGTACGCAGCTCGCGTGCCGCCACGTCGATGGTCAGTTCGTCGTCGGGGCGCTGCATCAGCGCCTGAACGTCGGCTTCGTCCAGGACGATCGGCAGCAGGCCGTTCTTCAGTGAGTTGCCACGGAAGATGTCGGCGATCTCGCTGCTGACGATGGCGCGCAGGCCCAGGTCGGTCAGCGCCCACGGCGCGTGCTCGCGCGAGGAACCACAGCCGAAGTTGCGGCCCGCCAGCAGGATGCTGCGGCCGGCGTTGTGCGGCTGGTTGAAGGCGAAATCGGCCACCGGCGAACCGTCGGACTGCCAGCGCCAGTCATTGAACGCGTTGCGGCCCAGTCCGGCACGCTCGGTGGTGGACAGGAACCGGGCCGGAATGATCTGGTCGGTGTCGATGTTGGTCTGGCGCAGCACGACGCTGGACGAGGTCAAGGTGCGGAAACCGGCCATTACGCCACCTCCTGCGCGAACAGTTCGCGGGTATCGGCCACGTGGCCCTTCACCGCCGCCCAGGCGGCGCTCATCGGCGAGGCCAGCAGTGTGCGCGAGCCCGGCCCCTGGCGGCCCTCGAAATTGCGGTTGCTGGTACTCACTGCCAGTTGGCCGGGGGCGACCAGATCACCATTCATGGCGATGCACATCGAGCAGCCCGGCTCGCGCCATTCGGCACCGGCTGCACGCACGATCTCATCGATGCCCTCCGCTTCGGCCTGGCGCTTGACGATCTCCGAGCCCGGTACCACCAGCATGCGCACGCGCTCGGCGACGCGGCGGCCACGCAGCACCTGTGCCACTTCGCGCATGTCGCTGAGGCGGCCGTTGGTGCACGAACCGACGAACACGACATCGACCGGCGTGCCGGCCAGTGCTTGGCCGGCCTGGAAGTGCATGTAGTCCAGGCCCTTCTGCGCGGCGGCGTCGTTGGCCGCAGGAATCGGCACATCGACCGCGATGGCGGTGCCGGGATGCGTGCCCCAGGTCAGGGTCGGACGGATGTCGGCTGCATCGATGTGGACTTCGCTGTCGAAGCGCGCGCCTTCATCGCTGCGCAGTTCCTGCCAACGGGCCACGGCCGCCTCGAAATCGGCGCCCTTGGGGCCGCGTGGCGTGTTGGCGACGAAATCGAAGGTGACCTGGTCCGGTGCCACCATGCCCGCCCGCGCGCCGGCCTCGATGGACATGTTGCACAGGGTCATGCGCTGCTCCATGTCCATCGCTTCGATGGTGCTGCCACGGAACTCGATCACATGGCCGGTGCCGCCGTTGACGCCGATCACACCGATGATGTGCAGGACCACGTCCTTCGCGCCGACGCCCGGCGCCAGGGGGCCGTCGACCGTGATTGCCAGCGTCTTCGCCTTCCGCTGCAGCAGGCACTGTGTTGCCAGCACATGACCCACTTCGCTGGTGCCGATGCCGAAGGCCAGCGAGCCGAACGCACCATGGGTGGAGGTATGGCTGTCGCCGCAGACGATGGTCATGCCGGGCTGGGTGAAACCCTGCTCGGGCGCGATGACATGGACGATGCCCCGGTTGTCCGAGCTCATGTCGAACAGTTCGATGCCGTGCTCGCTGCAGTTGCGCGCAAGCGTGGCGACCTGCGCCTCGGAGGCGGCGCTGGCGTACGGCAGCCGGCCGTCGGCGGTGGCCGGCAGGGTCGGCGTGGAATGATCCATCGTCGCCTTGGTGCGGTCCGGCCGGCGTGGGCGGAGACCGCGTTCGCGCAGCTCGGTGAACGCCTGCGGCGAGGTCACCTCGTGGATCAGGTGCAGGTCGATGTACAGCACCGCAGGGGCGCTGTCGGATTCGGGAACGACCACGTGGGCGTCCCACAGTTTGTCGTACAGGGTGCGGGGTGCGGAGGTCATGCGGTTGCCTGGCAGAAGTACGATTGAACGAACATCGGGAAATAACGGGAAAGGGTCAAGTCAACGGCGGCGCGCGAGTACGCGCAGGCGCACGTAGTCAGCCAGCGGCTGGCCCGCCGCGTCGCGGGGCAGGTCGGCCAGCAGGGCCGCGGCGGCCTCGCGAACGGTGGCACGGGCCTCGACCGGCAGGTCGTCCAGCAGTGGTGCGGCGAACACCCGCAGCCATCCTGCCACGCCGGTCGGCAGTGCGGTGGGGCGCGGCAGGCATTCGATCAGCTGCACCTGGAAGCCGTGCTGGCGCAGGCGGTCGGCATAGGCGTCGGCGGTCGGGAAATACCACTGGAAACCGCTGGCGCCATGGCCATGCGCAGCACGTGCGGCCTGCACCGCGGCGATGATGGTCGCCACGTTGCCATGGCCACCGAACTCGGCCACGAAGCGGCCGCCGGGACGCAGTGCACGGCGCACGCCTTCCAGCACGGCGTCGGGGTGGCGCATCCAATGCAGCGCGGCGTTGCTGAACACCGCGTCGAACGCGCTGTCGAAGGACAGGGCATGGCCGTCCATCACCTGCGCATCGACGCCGCGCGCGCGCGCGGCGATCACCAGTTCCGGCGACGCGTCCACGCCGTGGATGCGTGCACCGCTCAACGCCAGTTCACTGCTGAGCACCCCATCGCCACAGCCCAGATCGAGGATGTGCTCACCGGCGCGCGGGTCGAGCAGGCGCGACACCGCGCCGCCGAGCAGCGGCACGAAGCCGGCATCGATCGCGTAGTCCTGGGCGTTCCACTGCTGGCCTGCCGTAGCGGCCGTGGTCGTGTCGAAGGCGCTCATGTCAGGTTTCTCAGGCGGTGGCAGGGGTGGCGGTTTCGCTGACGCTGCTGGCAGCAGCCTGGCGTTGGCGCAGCAACCGGTTGGCAACGTCCAGCCAGGCCAGCGCAGAGGCTTCGATGATGTCCTTGCTGGTGCCGGTGCCGTCGTACTCGATGCCGTCGTGGCGCACGCTCAGGTTGGCCTCGCCGCGTGCATCGGCACCGATGCCGACGCTGTGCACGTGATAGCTGTCGAGCATCAGCTGCACGCCGGTGGCGGCCGACAACGCGCCGAACAGCGCATCCACCGGGCCATCGCCCTGCGCGGTCTCGGCCACGCGGTTGCCGTCCGGGTCGGACAGCTCGACCAGTGCATTGGCGCGACTGCCGACATCGCTGATGGTCATCGAGGCCAGGCGATAGCCCTGTGCATTGGCGCCGCCCTGCATCAAGGTCTGCAGGTCGGCATCGGTGACCACCCGCTGCTGCTCGCACAGGCCCTTGAACTGTTCGAACACCAGCTTCAGCTCTTCTTCGTCCAGCCAGAAGCCCAGTGCACGCAGGCGCGCTTCGACGGCGGCGCGGCCACTGTGGCGGCCCAGCACCATCTGCGAATCCTCCCAGCCCACGTCTTCCGGGCGCATGATTTCGTAGGTGCCGCGATGGCGCAGCATGCCATGCTGGTGGATGCCCGATTCATGGGCGAAGGCATTGGCGCCGACGATGGCCTTGTTGCGCTGCACCGGCATGCCGACCAGGCGCTGCAGCAGCTGCGAGGTGCCGACGATGCGCGGGGTGTTGATCGCGGTGTCCTGCTCGTAGAAGGCCTGGCGCACCTTCAGCGCCATCGCGATTTCTTCCAGTGAGCAGTTGCCGGCGCGTTCACCGATGCCGTTGACGGTGCACTCGACCTGGCGGGCGCCGCCCTCGATGGCGGCCAGGGAGTTGGCCACAGCCAGTCCCAGGTCGTTGTGGCAGTGCGCGCTGAAGATCACGTTGGCGGCATTGGGCACGTCGGCCACGCCGGCAATGACCTGCTGGAACATCGCGCGGATTTCCTCCGGCGTGGTGAAGCCGACGGTGTCGGGCAGGTTGATGGTGGTGGCGCCGGCGGCGATGGCCACGCGCGAGACCTCGATCAGGTAGTCCAGCTCGGTGCGGGTGGCATCTTCGGCCGAGAATTCGACATCGTCGATGTAGGAACGGGCCAGCGATACATGCTTGCGTACCGACTCCAGCACCTGCTCGCGGGTCATCCGCAGCTTGTGCTCGCGGTGCAGCGGGCTGGTCGACAGGAACACGTGCAGGCGCGGGTTGGCCGCAGCTTCCAGGGCACGTGCCGAGGTCTCGATATCGGCCTGCAGGCAGCGCGACAGCACGGCCAGGCTCAGGCCCGGACGGCGCAGTTCGCGGCCGATCAGGGCCATCGCTTCGCGGTCGGACTGCGAGCTGGCCGGGAAGCCGGTCTCGATGATGTCCACGCCCAGTTCGTCCAGCGCACGCGCCATCACCAGCTTCTGCGGTGGGCTCATGCTGCAGCCGGGGGACTGCTCGCCGTCACGCAGGGTGGTGTCGAAGATGCGGATGCGCGGGGTGGTAATTCGTTCGATGGTGGTCACAGGGAGATCTCCTCGACAACAGGTGCAACGGCGTGCAGGGGGGAAGGGGGGGCAGCGGTGGTGGGCGTGACGCCGGTCCGTGCCGGCGGGCGGGGCGTCTCGGCGCGACGCCGGCGCGGCTTGCGCGGCGGGCGTGGGCGGATGTCGGTCAGCAGGCCGGCCAGCACGCCGGCATCGATGTTGCCGCCGGAGACCACGGCGCACTTGCGGCGCCCGGCGATGCGTCGACCGGCAGCCAGTGCCAGCGCGCCCGCGCCTTCGGCGATGATGTGTTCTTCCAGTGCCAGCCGCACCAGCGTTTCACGCAGTTCGGCCTCGCGCACGATCACCACGTCGTCCAGCAGCGAACTGCACAGGCGACGGGTCAGGAAGCCGGGGATCTTCACCCGCACGCCATCGGCCAGCGATGCCACCGGGGCGATCTCGCGGACATCGCCTTGGATCGCACGGGCCATCGAGTCCACGCCTTCCACCTGCGCACCAATCACGCGCACGCCCTGCGACTTGAGCGCCAGGGCGACGCCGGCGGCCAGGCCGCCACCGCCGATCGGTACGATCACCACGTCCGGCGCGTGCGCGGCCAGCTCGATGCCGACCGTCCCCTGGCCGGCGATCACGTCGGCGTCGTCGAAGGCGGACAGGAAGCGATAGCCATGGCGCTGCGCCAGTTCGACGGCGAAGGCGCAGGCCTCGTCATAACTGCTGCCGTGCTGGCGTACGGTGGCACCCCAGTGGGCGACACCGGCGATCTTGGTTGCCGGTGCACCGTGCGGCATTACGGTGATCGCGGGGACATCCAGCCGGTAGGCGGCCCAGGCAACGCCCTGGGCGTGATTGCCTGCCGAGGCGCAGATCACCGGGCGGCTGTCACCGCGCTCGCGGCCTGCCAGCAGGGCGTTCAACGCTCCGCGCACCTTGTAGGAGCCGGTCCGCTGCAGATTCTCCAGCTTCAGCCAGGTGCCGAAGCGTTCGGCATGATGCAGTGGGGTGGGCGGCAGGAAGCGGCGCAGGCGCGCCTGCGCGGCCAGGACATCGGCGACGCTTACGTCGCCGACATCACTTTCCTTGCTGGTATCAGCGGCCGGCATGGGCCACCGGCGCGGTGTGCGCGACCACCGCATGCGGGTACGGGCGGCGAAGAAGACGCCTCCGTACCGGCACCGTGGTCACAACGGTACGGGTGTTCATTGCGATACTCCTTCGATGCTGCTGTCTACCGGCGTCAGCTCCACCGATACGCAGTCGTAGATCTTTTCGATCTGCCGGCACAGCGTCTCCGCCGGCCGCTGGCCGTCCACGACCAGCTGCAGGTGCCAGCGTCCGTCATCGGCGGCGTCCGGAGCACCGCTGATCGAACGCGGCGCGAAGCCACGGCGCTCGGCCATGCCGATCACGCGCAGCAGCGCGCCTTCGGCCGGCTGCAGCACCAGGTCAAGCCGGTATTGCATTGGGAGTCTCCTGGCGGGCATGGGCTGGATTGCTTTCCAGCATGGTGCTGTTGGCGGTGTTCGGCGGCACCAGCGGCCACACGTTGGCGCGGGCGTCGATGGCCACGTGCAGCAGCGCCGGGCCCGGCTCGGCCAGCAGCGCGGCCAGGCCACCCTCGACGTCATCGCGCGAATCGATGCGGCTGGCGGCGATGCCGAACACCTGGGCCAGGGCGACGAAATCCGGGTTGTCGGACAGATCGATCTCGCTGTAGCGCTCGGCGAAGAACAGCTCCTGCCACTGCCGGACCATGCCCAGCGAGCTGTTGTCCAGCAGCACGATCTTCACCGGCAACCGGCACCGGGCGATGGTCGCCAGCTCCTGCACGTTCATCATGAAGCTGCCATCGCCGGACACCAGCACCACGGCGCGCTCCGGGCAGGCAAGCTGCGCGCCCATCGCCGCCGGCAGGCCGAAGCCCATCGTGCCCAGCGCGCCGCTGGTTAGATGGTTGCGCGGATGATTGAAACGACAATGCTGGGCCACCCACATCTGGTGCTGGCCGACGTCGCAGGCAATCACCGTGTCGGCGGGTGCCAGTTCGCTCAGGCGCTTCAGCAGCGCCGGTGCGTAGATGTGCTGCCCTGGCGCATCGTAGCGGGCGGCGAAGCGGTCGCGATGCTGCGCACAGCGGCTGCGCCATGCGTCCTGATGGGCCCTGGGGGAGGGGAAGGCCGCATGCAGGGCACGGATGGCGTGGCCGACATTGCCGGGCACAGCGACGTCGGCGCTGCGCAGCTTGGAGATCTCGTACGCATCGGCATCGATATGGACCACGCGCGCGAACGGAGCGAACTCCGCCAGCTTGCCGGTGGCGCGATCATCGAACCGTGCGCCCAGCACCAGCAGCAGATCGCTTTCCTGCACCGCCATGTTGGCAGCGCGGGTGCCGTGCATGCCCAGCATGCCCAGCGACTGCGGATGGTGTGCCGGCAGAGCACCCAGTCCACGCAGGGTCATCACTGTGGGAATGCCACTGGCCTCGACGAAATCGCGCAGGTCCTGCACTGCATCGCCCAGTGCGATGCCACCGCCGGCATACACCACCGGCTTCTCCGCCGCCGCCAGCGCTGCGATGGCGGCGGCAATGGCGTCGTCGGTGGCTGCCGGCGGTGGTTCAACGCTGCTCGGCACATGCACCGGCAGGTGACTGGCATCGGCCACCTGCACGTCCTTGGGCAGATCGATCAGCACCGGGCCGGGACGTCCTTCGCGGGCAATGCGGAAGGCATCGGCGACCACGCGGGGCAGGTCATCGACGCTGCGTACCAGCCAGCTGTGCTTGACGATCGGCATGGTCAGGCCGAACACATCCAGCTCCTGGAAGGCGTCGGTACCCAGCAGGGGCGTACCGACCTGGCCGGTGATGCAGACCATCGGCACCGAGTCCAGCATCGCATCGGCGATACCGGTGACCAGGTTCGATGCGCCGGGGCCGGAGGTGGCCACGCAGACGCCCACCTGGCCGCTGGCGCGTGCGAAACCGTTGGCGGCCAGCGCCGCGCCCTGCTCGTGCCGCACCAGGATGTGCTTCAACGACGAATCCACCAGCGCGTCGTAGAACGGCATGATGGTGCCGCCGGGATAGCCGAACAGCGTGCGGACGCCTTCGGCCTCCAGTGCCTGGGTCAGCCAGCGCGCCCCGTTGGGTGGCGCGCTGCGGTGTGTGGAAGAGTTCATGGGGGACCTTGCAAGCGGGTGGGGGAGGGCCGCGTGGTTACGCGGCCTGTCCTTGCAACCAGACCATCTTGGCGCGCAGTTCCTTGCCTACCTTCTCGATCGGATGCTCCAGGTCGGCCTGCTTGAACCGGTTGTAGTTCGGCAGGCCCGCTTCGTACTCGGCCACCCAGTTCTTGGTGAAGGTGCCGTCCTGGATGTCCTTCAGTACTTCCTTCATGCGCTCCTTGGTGCCGGCATCGATCACCCGCGGGCCGCTGACGTAGTCGCCGTACTGCGCGGTTTCGGAGATGAATTCCAGCATGCGCGAGATGCCGCCTTCGTAGAACAGGTCCACGATCAGCTTCAGTTCGTGCAGCACTTCGTAATAGGCGATCTCGGGCTGGTAGCCGGCTTCCACCAGGGTCTCGAAACCGGCCTGTACCAGCGCCGAGGCGCCACCGCACAGCACCGCCTGCTCACCGAACAGGTCGGTCTCGGTTTCTTCCTTGAAGGTGGTCTGGATCAGATTGGCGCGGGCGCCACCGAGACCGGTCGCATAGGCCTGCGCATGCTGCGCGGCCTGGCCGCTGGTGTCCTGGTAGACCGCCCAGATGCACGGAACGCCACGGCCGATCTCGTACTCGCGACGCACCAGCGCGCCCGGGCCCTTCGGTGCGACCAGCACCACGTCCAGGTCGGCGCGCGGCTCGATCATGCCGTAGTGGACATTGAGGCCGTGGGCGAACAGCAGGCACGCGCCCTGCTTCATGTTGGGCGCCAGCACGTCGTTGTAGAGCTTCTTCTGCACCATGTCCGGAGTCAGCACGGCGACCAGGTCGGCATCCTTCACCGCATCGGCGGGAGCCACGACGGTGAAGCCATCGGCGTGGGCCTTGGCTTCGGTCGGGCCGCCCGGCCGCAGGCCTACCACCACATCGAAGCCGGATTCGCGCAGGTTCAGTGCGTGGGCGCGGCCCTGGCTGCCGTAGCCGATGACGGCGATCTTGGTCTGGGGCAGGTCGTTGGTGCTCATGGGGGAGGTTCCTTGCGGTGGGAAGAAAAAAGAACGGCCGGTCGTCGAAGCGACGTACCGGCCGGTCAGGGGAAAGCGGTGGAGGAGGGGCCGCGCATCGCACAGGAACGGCCGCCACGAGGCATCGTGGTGCAGCAGGTCCGGGTTTTGCAGAAGGCGGTGGTCATGGTGGTTGCGTCTGAAACCAGGTCTTGAAATGAAAAAACCCGCACCTGGGCGGGTGCGGGTTTTTGATCGAGTTCCGGTGTGTTCTATCTGCTTACACGCTGGCTCGTCCCGCACCTGTTGGTTGGGTAATAAGTACGAGCACAAGAATCGAACGCAGCGACGCGGCGCCGATGTCGGCGGCTTCGATGTGGGTTCGCGGTGGTGTGTTGTGTTGCAGCATGTGATCGAGAGAAACACAGCTGTTTTGACGATGTCAACCCTTGTCGGGGTGATTCCAGGCACTTTCCGCTGCGTCCAGCGGAATCGCTTGTGGCGCAAGGATGGTTGCCGCTGAAAGTGTTTCGGTGAACCCGAATTCACTCCTTTCACCAAGGTTTTTGCGCGGATTTCGGGGGGGCTGCCCGCCGGGCATGACCCGGTGCCGGCAGCGGTCGCCGCGGCCGCCTCGCCCCATGACCTCTGCCCGATACCGCGTGAAGGCCGCAGCGGCGATGATCGGTGCTACCACCCTTCCATCGGAACCCGACTGTGTCCCGACGCCTTGCCCGTTCCCTGCTGGCTGCCGCCGTCCTGGCGGCCATGCCCGCGCTTTCCCTCGCTGCCGACCGCATCACCGGCCACACCTTCGCCACCCGCTCGGAAGTCATCGCGCCTCACGCCATGGCGGCCACTTCGCAGCCACTGGCTACCCAGATCGCACTGGACGTGATGAAATCCGGCGGCTCGGCGGTCGATGCCGCCATCGCCGCCAATGCTGCGCTGGGCCTGATGGAGCCGACCGGCAATGGCATCGGTGGCGATCTGTTCGCCATCGTCTGGGACCCGAAGACACAGAAGCTGTACGGCTACAACGGGTCCGGCCGCTCGCCGAAGTCGCTGACCCTGGCCGAGTTCCAGCGCCGCGGCCTGAAGGAGATCCCGGCGACCGGGCCGTTGCCGGTCTCCGTGCCGGGTGCCGTCGATGGCTGGTTTGCCCTGCATGGCCGCTTTGGCCGCAAGCCCATGGCCGACAATCTTGCGCCCGCCATCCGCTACGCGCGCGAAGGCCACCCGGTGGCCGAGGTGATCGCCTATTACTGGGATCGTTCCGTGCCACGGCTGTCGCAGTATCCCGGCTTCAAGGAACAGTTCACGGTCAACGGGCATGCCCCGCGCAAGGGCGAGATGTGGAAGAACCCGAACCTGGCCGATACGTTGCAGAAGGTGGCCGACGGCGGCCGGGATGCCTTCTACAAGGGCGAGATCGCCCACACCATCGGCGATTACTTCAAGGCCAATGGTGGCTACCTGAGCTACCAGGACATGGCCGACCACCACGGCGAGTGGGTCGAGCCGGTCAGCAGCAACTATCGCGGTTACGACGTATGGGAGTTGCCGCCGAACAGCCAGGGCATCGCCGCGCTGCAGATTCTCAACGTACTTGAAGGCTACGACTTCTCGAAGATTCCATTCGGCTCTCCCGAGCACGTGCATCTGTTCGTGGAGGCCAAGAAGCTGGCCTTCGCCGATCGTGCGCGCTTCTACGCCGACATGGCCTTCCAGCCCGCACCGGTCCAGAAGCTGATTTCCAAGGAGTATGCCGCGCAGCGGCGTGCACTGATTTCCATGGACAAGGCGTTGAAGGAAGTGCAGCCGGGCACGCCGAAGCAGCTGGAGGAGGGCGATACGATCTACATGACCGTGGCCGATGCTGACGGCATGATGGTGTCGCTGATCCAGTCGAACTACCGCGGGATGGGCAGCGGCATGGCGCCCCCGGGGCTCGGTTTCATCCTGCAGGACCGCGGCGAGATGTTCGTGCTGCAGAAGAACCATCCGAATGGCTACGCACCGGGCAAGCGCCCGTTCCAGACCATCATTCCGGCGTTCATCACCAAGGATGGAAAGCCCTATGCCAGTTTCGGCGTGATGGGCGGTGCGATGCAGCCGCAGGGCCACGCGCAGATCGTGATGAACCTGGTGGACTTCGGCATGAACCTGCAGGAGGCCGGAGATGCGCCGCGTATCCAGCATGAAGGTTCCACGGAGCCGACCGGTCAGGCCACGGCGATGACCGATGGGGGGGAGGTGAACCTGGAGACGGGCTTCCCGTACGAAACGGTGCGCGCGCTGATGCGCAAGGGGCATCGCATCGTGTTCGCCGACGGTCCGTACGGCGGGTATCAGGCGATCATGCGGGATCCGGACACGGGCGTGTACTACGGCGCGTCGGAGAGTCGGAAGGATGGGCAGGCGGCGGGGTATTGAGGTCCCGGCCACCGCGCTGAGCCCCCTCGCGGCTGATCGCCAGAGCCGATCATGGATTGGGGCGTGCGGATGGGAATGCCGGGGGACGCCGTGAATGCCGGGGGACGCCGTTAATACGTCCTTGTAGGCTTGGCCGCGGCATCCATGCCGCGGACACCCCCGTCCTTCCCCACCCGCACGCCCCCCGACAATTTCCGTGCGCGTCAGCCACGGAAGAGAAAGAAGAAGATCAAAAGCAACAGCAACAGCAACAGCCGCGCGCTGTGGGTTGGGGTCGGATCCGTTTTCCAGAGGAAACGGATCCGACCCCTTCGTGTTTTTCCGGCGCAGGCTGCCGAACACCCTCAATCCGAATCCTGCGCGCGCGCTGCTTCGGCCTGGGTTTCTTCCTGTGCCGCCATTTCGCGCGCGATCCACGCATCGATCATGTGCCGCTGGCGCTGTGCCTGCCGCCGCTCCCGCGTGTACTCCTGGTCCAGTACCCGGTACAGCGAGACCATCACCAGCACCATCAGCAGCGCGAATGGCAGTGCCGAGATCGTGATCATGCCCTGCAGCGCGTCGAGGCCGCCGGCCAGCAGCAACGCACCTGCGATCAGCGCGATGCCCACCCCCCAGGCCAGCTTGCGCTTGGCGGGCGGGTCGCCTGCCTCGTCGGTGGACATGCTGGCCAGCACCAGCACCGCCGAGTCAGCCGAGGTCACGAAGAAGATCATCAGCAGAACCAGCGCGATGCATGACAGCAGCAATGGCAGTGGCATGCTGTCGAACAGGGTGAACAGTACGGTCTCGTAGCCGTTGCCCAGCGCCTGCACCAGGTCTGCATGGCCGAAGATCTGCGACCAGATCGCGGTGCCACCGAACACCGAGAACCAGAAGAAGCCCAGCAGCGTCGGCGCCAGTACCACGCCCACCACGAACTCGCGCACGCTGCGGCCACGCGAGATGCGCGCGATGAACGAACCCACGAACGGTGCCCAGGAAATCCACCAGGCCCAGTAGAAGATCGTCCAGTCGGCGACCCACGTACTGGAGGAGAACGGTGACATGCGCAGGCTCATCGTCACCAGCTGGTTCAGGTAGGACCCCAGCGTCGTGGTGAAGGTATTGAAGATCGCGCCGGTCGGCCCGAGCACCAGGACCAGTGCCAGCAGCAGGGCGGCCAGTGCCAGGTTGAAGTTCGACAGCCATTTCACGCCGCGCTCCACGCCGCTGAGGGTGGAGGCCATGTACAACACGAAGGCGACGGCGATGATGGTCAGCTGCAGCGGCACACCGGCATGCACGCCGAACACGCGCTGCATGCCGGCTGCGATCTGGATGGTGCCGAAGCCCAGCGTGGTAGCCACGCCGATCGCCGTGGCCACCACCGCGGCAATGTTGACGATCCGTCCGATCCAGCCCCGATGATGATGACCGATGATCGGCTGCAGCATGTCGCTGACCAGCCCGCGGCCGTTTCGGTTGAACTGGAACCACGCCATTGCCAGACCGATCAGCGCGTAGATCGCCCACGGATGCAGGCCCCAGTGGAAGAACGCATAGCGCATCGCTGCACGTGCGGCGTCCATGCTTTCCGGTGCCAGTCCTTCCGGCGGCTTGCTGAAATGGGAGATCGGTTCGGCCGCCCCCCAGAACACCAGGCCGATGCCCATGCCGGCGGCGAACAGCATCGACATCCAGCTGGCCCGCGAGAATTCGGGTTCGGCGTCTTCGCCACCGATGCGCAGGTTGCCGAAGCGACCGAACGC
The DNA here is from genome assembly GCF_030053245.1 of Stenotrophomonas sp. RS-48. Lineage (NCBI taxonomy): Bacteria > Pseudomonadati > Pseudomonadota > Gammaproteobacteria > Lysobacterales > Lysobacteraceae > Stenotrophomonas > Stenotrophomonas sp. RS-48. The sequence continues at coordinate 8,520 of NZ_JASGBV010000044.1, read as the reverse complement.
CAGGTACATCAGGAACACCAGCGCCAGGAACACCACCAGCAGGTACAGCCAGCCGATGCCGCGGATGAGTTCGCCGAGGATGCTCTGCACCACGGCGTTGAAGGGGCCGGGTGCTACGCCGGCAAGCAGCACCAGCAACAGGACCAGTGCGATGGAAACGCGAAACACCATGAAGGAGCTTCTCCGATCAAAGGGATTGAGGGAGCGAGCAAATGCTTGCAGCGAGGGGCCGGCGGCACTCGAGCGCGAGCCGGGCAGAGGCCGCGATGGCGGCGATGTGTCATCGGTCGCAGCGACACGATGCGCGTGCACGTTACTGAACGCGACGTCATGGTTGCGTTAATTCATCAATGTCGGGTGACGCGCAGCCGCCCTGTCGGTTGGCCCTGTTGCAGGGGTTCTATGGTCTAATGCCGGCAAGAAGCGGGGGTACCGCGGCCATCGGCCACGGTTGAGACAGTCCCTTGGAACCTGATCCGGCTCATACCGGCGTAGGGAAGCTTTGCAATGCAACCGAACCCGGACGCCGCCCAAGGACCGTCCGCGTGCGGGGGCAGTGCGCCGCCGCTTCGTCCCTGACCCTCCTGGACGATGCCCGATGAACGCACAGCTCTCCGCCCTGCAGCAACAGGCCCAGCAACTCTCCGAATCCGTGACCCGGCCGATTCCCGGCTCGCGCAAGATCCATGTCACCGGCTCGCGCCCGGACCTGCGCGTGCCGATGCGCGAGATCGCACTGAGCCGCACGCCGACCCTGTTCGGCGGCGAAGAGAACGCGCCGGTCACGGTGTATGACACCTCCGGTCCCTACACCGATCCTGACGTGCGCATCGACCTGTCCGCGGGCTTGCCGGCCCTGCGCCGTGCCTGGGTCGAAGCGCGGGGTGACACCGAACAGCTTGATGGCTTGAGCTCTTCCTTCGGCCGCGACCGCGAGCACGACCCGAAGCTCGATGCGGTGCGTTTCCCGGCCCGCAGCCTGCCGCGCCGCGCCCGTGCGGGCGGCAATGTCACCCAGATGCACTATGCGCGCCGCGGCATCATCACGCCGGAGATGGAATTCGTCGCCATCCGCGAGAACCAGCGGCTGGACGCGATCCGCGATGCAGGCCTGCTGCAGCAGCATCCGGGCGAAGCCTTCGGCGCATCCATCCAGAAGATCATCACCCCGGAGTTCGTCCGCGACGAAATCGCCCGTGGCCGGGCGGTGCTGCCCAACAACATCAACCATCCGGAAAGCGAGCCGATGATCATCGGCCGCAACTTCCTGACCAAGATCAACGCCAACATCGGCAACAGCGCGGTGTCATCCGGCATTGCCGAGGAAGTGGAGAAGCTGGTGTGGGCGATCCGCTGGGGGGGCGATACGGTGATGGACCTGTCCACCGGAAAGCACATCCACGAGACCCGCGAGTGGATCATCCGCAACTCGCCGGTGGCGATCGGCACGGTGCCGATCTATCAGGCCCTGGAGAAGGTCGATGGCCGTGCCGAGGCACTGACCTGGGAGATCTTCCGCGACACGTTGATCGAACAGGCCGAACAGGGCGTGGACTACTTCACCATCCATGCCGGCGTGCTGCTGCGCTACGTGCCGCTGACCGCCAAGCGGGTGACCGGCATCGTCAGTCGCGGCGGCTCGATCATGGCCAAGTGGTGCCTGGCCCATCACAAGGAGAATTTCCTCTACACGCACTTCGAGGACATCTGCGAAATCATGAAGGCCTACGACGTGACCTTCTCGCTGGGCGATGGGCTGCGCCCGGGCTGCATCGCAGACGCCAACGACGCGGCGCAGTTCGGCGAGCTGGAAACGCTGGGCGAGCTGACGAAGATCGCATGGAAGCATGATGTGCAGACGATGATCGAAGGTCCCGGGCACGTGCCGATGCAGCTGATCAAGGAAAACATGGACAAGCAGCTGCGCGAATGTGGTGAGGCTCCGTTCTATACGCTGGGGCCGCTGACCACGGACATCGCGCCCGGCTATGACCACATCACCAGTGCCATCGGCGCAGCGATGATCGGTTGGTTCGGCACCGCGATGCTCTGCTACGTGACGCCGAAGGAACACCTTGGCCTGCCCAACCGCCAGGATGTGCGCGACGGCATCATGGCCTATCGCATCGCCGCACATGCGGCCGACCTGGCCAAGGGGCATCCGGGCGCGCAGGTCCGCGACAACGCATTGAGCAAGGCGCGCTTCGAGTTCCGTTGGGAAGACCAGTTCCACCTCGGGCTGGACCCGGAGAAGGCAAAGGAATTCCATGACGAGACGCTGCCCAAGGACGCGCACAAGCTGGCGCACTTCTGCTCGATGTGCGGGCCGCACTTCTGCTCGATGAAGATCACCCAGGACGTGCGCGAGTACGCCGAGGCCGGAATGAAGGAGAAGTCCGAGCAGTTCCGCGCTGCGGGCGCGGAGGTCTACCAGCAGGGCTGATCGGACTGGCGTCGCCGGGCGTGCCCCGGCGGCGCTGCATCGCGCGCCTCACGCGCATCCCGTTATCCTCCGCCCATCTTTCCGGGGAAGGGACGCCATGCCTGTTGCCGTGACCACCCGCTGGCTGGCCATCGCCCGCCGCCATCCGTCCGCGTGGCTGCTGGGCGCGCAGCTGCTGGCGGTGATGCTGTATCCCGCGCTGGACGACACGGCCGCCGGCCGCGCCGCATTGGGCATGTTTGGAATGGCGGTGCTGGGCCTGGCGTTGTGGGTGGTCCAGCGCAGCCCGTTGGGTACATGGCTGGCACTGCTGCTGGCGATTCCGGCGGTGGTGTTCTCCATCGCCGGCGCGCTGCTGGACCGCGCCGCGCTGGTGACCACCGCGCAGCTGCTGGAGAGCCTGCTCTACTTCTATACGGCCGGCGCCCTGATCGCCTACATGCTGCAGGACCACAAAGTCACCCGCGACGAACTGTTCGCCGCCGGCGCCACCTTCACCTTGCTCGCGTGGGCATTCGCCTTCGCATTTGGGGTGTGCCAACAGTGGTATCCGGGCAGTTTCCAGGGCAGCAGCGAGGGACCTCAGCGAAGCTGGATGGAGCTGCTTTATCTGAGCTTCAGCTTGCTGTCCGGGGTCGGCCTCAGCGATGTCGTGCCGCTGCATCCGCAGGCACGCGCACTGGTCATGCTGGAGCAGTTCTCAGGCGTGATGTACGTGGCTTTGGTGGTTTCGCGGCTGGTCGGATTGACCATGCTGCGGCGGTTCTGAAAATGAATGGCAGATAAAAATTTCGCGCCCGAAAGGGCGCGAATGATGGTGCGAAGTTATGTGAATGCGTCGGCGAGAGAGAGCCTGATGTCGACCACGCGATAGGCGAGGTAACCGGCATAGGCTAGTATTCGCGCGCTCCATTGTTTTTGCGGTATGCGCCGATGCTTTGTGCGGAGTCTGGCTTTTCGCTGTTCCCCGTTGGGGACGGTATCGAAGGCGAACACTGCCCGGAAACTGTCTCTACTGTTTAGCAAAAAATGAACCGCAGCGAAATCCAGCCCACCGAATCTGATCGGATCCGGATTGGCGAATGTGTCGTCACTTTGTCCTCGCGAGAGGTCGAAGTTGCCGGCGCGCGTCGCCCGCGCCGGCTGACGCCGAAGGCGCTGGGCGTGCTGCGTGTGCTGCTGCGGCAACCCGGGCGCGTGGTCACCCGCGAAGAACTGTTCGCCGAGGTGTGGCCCGATACGCTGCCCACCAACGATGTGCTGACGCAGGCGGTCACCCAGCTGCGCAAAGCCTTCGCCAACGACGATGACAACGGCCAGGCGTATATCGAGACGATCGCCAAGACCGGCTACCGCCTGCGCGTGCCGGTGCAGGCCATGCCCGAGCCCGAAGCGGAACTGGCGGTCGATGCCGAAGGCGCGGCTGGCGATTCCAACGCGGTCGTGGAAGTGCACACGCCAGCCCCGGAGGACATGCGACGCCGTCGCTGGCGCTACCTGCGACGTCGATTGTTGCTGGTGCTGGGCCTGTTGATGCTGGCCGCACTGCTGGTGATGACGGTCCTGCTGCTGCGCCGTGCGCCGGCCAGCTCTCCGGTGGAGGCGGCGGTGGAGAACGGCACGCGGGTGATCGGCAGCCCGCAGCGGCCCTATCGGCTGATCACCGCCACCGCAGGCTTCGAAACCTATCCCACGCTGTCGCCGGATGGTTCGCAGGTGGCCTACGAAGGTGCCAGCGAGGATGGCCTGGGCGGCGGTGCGATCAAGGTACAGACGTCCGGCAACGCGCCGGCGCGGCAGCTGCTTGTTCCTCCTGAGGGTGCGGTTGATCGCTTCCCGAACTGGTCGCCGGATGGACGCGACATCGCCTTTGCCCGCTTCTCCGCCGATGGGGGTTGTCAGGTGCTGATCGCCAGTGCGACCGGCGGCGCGTTGCGCCAGGCCACGCGCTGCGATGGCACCGAGCTGCTCAGCTTCGACTGGACACCCGACGGGCGCGGCCTGGTATTCGGCAGCATGGTGGGCCGCTATGCCCACCGCGGTATCCGAGTACTCGATCTGGCCAGCGGACAGTGGCAGCCGCTGCAGTACGCCGTCGATCAGGACGATTTCGATTACGCGCCGCGCTATTCGCCGGACGGCAAATGGCTGGTGTTCGTGCGCAACCCGCAGATGGGCGACCTGTGGCGGGTTCCTGCCGCGGGTGGCACGCCGGAGCAGCTGACCAGCGAGTCGGCCGAGCTGCGCGGATGGGCCTGGCTTGGCGACGGCCGCACCATCGTGTTCGGCCGCCGGGTCGACAGCGAGGTGCGGCTCTATTACCTCGACATCGAGCGGCGCACGCTGCGTGATGCCGGACTGGACGACGCGCAGTGGCCGGCGGTATCGCGGCATGGCGGCATGCTGGCCTTCGTCCATCGCCGTGCACAGTTCGGCGTGTTCAAGGTGCCGATGCAGGGCGGTGAACCGGAGCGCCTGTTTGCGTCCAGCGGCCGCGACGGTCAACCGATGGCAGCACCGGACGGTCGCCAGCTGGTATTCACCTCTGACCGCTCGGGCAGCTTCGCTCTCTGGTGGGCGGACATGCAACGCCCCGATTCGCTGCGGCCGATCGAGGGCCTGCGCCCGGAAGCACGGCAGGCCCCCGATTGGTCGGCCGACAGCCGGCAACTTCTGGTGGTTGGGCGCGATGCACACGGTCGCGCGGTGGTCTACGAGATCGCACCCCGCGACGAGCGTCTGCAACCGCTGCCCGTGCCCGCCGAACAGCCGCTGCAGGCGCTGTATGGCGCCACGCCCGAGCAGCTGCTGGTGGTCGAACGTGATGCCGACCAGCGTACGCGGCTCAGTCTGTTCGATCGCAGCACCCAACCCTGGCGGCGGCTGGCGAGCATCGACGGCGTCTCCCAGGTCCGCTTTGACCGCGCAGGCCGTCGGGTGCTGTTCACCCGCCTGGCGGCGGAGGGGTTGTGGGCGGCGGACGCGGCGCTGTCCCCGGACAGCGTGCGGCAGATCAGCGAGGACAAACCCAGCCGCTGGCGCTACCGCTCGTGGACGATTGCCGGCCACGACAGCATCGGCTATCTCGGCAGTTCCACCCGCTGCAGCACCATCCTCGTCCGCATCGCCGCCGGGCAGGAGGATGCCGGGCGCTGCCTGGACGCGCAGCGCTTGAGCGCGAGCAACGGACTCAGCGCCAGCGCAGACGGGACGGCCCTGTTTGTCGCTCTGGCAGTCAGTGATGGCGCCGACATCGGCGTGATGCGGCTGCCCGAAAAGGCGCCAGCGCTGTTCCCGGCCTTCTCCAAGATGTTGATGTTCAAGGGAAATGGGCCTTCGTAATTTTTTCGTCGGGATCTCGCCGCGAATTCGTGGCGATCTCGTCGGTCTTTCCTGACGCGGTGCCGCCTGATTGGGCAAAACGGAGGCCTGTACTTGGCAAATCCGTGGTGCACCATGCGTCAACTCTCACTGGCCGATCGTGGCCAATCCGTCTCCCTGGACAAGGCACTCGATGACGTCGTGCCGACCTGCCTGGGCGTGGCCCGGCTCGGCAGCCTGCAGACCGCGGGCAGCAGCTTCACCGTGTGGATGCAGGTGCGCGGCAGCTCCTGGGTGGAGGCCAAGGAGGGGCGCTTCCGCCTGCGCCACGGCGAATGGATCGCGTTCGAGAAGGAATCGCGCCCGCTGGTGCAGGCAGGGCGCAACGGGCTGTGCATCGGCCTGAACCTGAACGTGGAAGCGCTGCGTGTGCTGGCGGAGATGGCCGACTGCGGCCTGTACGCGGGCCGCGGCCGGATGGGCCGCAGTGACGCTCGCGTCGCGCTGCGCCTGTGGCGTGATGCCTTGGCCAGTGGCCACCCGGCGCAGCACCTGCGCCCGCTGCTGCTGCATCTGGCCGGCCTGCAGCGTGGATTGGCCGACAACGTGCAGCGCTGCCCTGGCCGTTCGCGCAGCCGCAAGCGCCAGGTGTTCGGTCGCATGCAGCGCGCCCGCCTCTATCTGGAAGGCAACAGCCACCGCGTCGTACGCATCGGCGAACTGGCCGAGCTGACCAACTTCTCCAGCTGGTATCTCTCCAAGACGTTCCAGAGCCTGTATGAAGAAAGCCCGCAGTCGCTTTCGGCACGGCTGCGCCTGGAGCGCGCCGCCGACCTGCTGCGCGACACCGACATGATGGTGGGAGAGGTCGCCGCGGCCAGTGGTTTCGACAACTGCTGCAGCTTCGCCCGGGCGTTCCGCGCCCGCTACGGGCAGTCCGCTTCGCGCTTCAGGGAAAACGGCGGCTTGCTCCCGCCACAATCCGCAAAGTCTCTGGTTGGTTCGCGCAAATACAGCGCTGCAACGCAATCGTAACGTGCTGGGGTGTTTTAACACGCTGCTAACACGTACCTTGGAGAGATTGATGAACGTTCGTAACCCCGCAGTGCGGTTCGGCCTGCTGCCGGCCGGCATTGCGCTGGCGCTGGCGCCCGCCTTCGCTTCCGCACAGGAAGCACCGGAAGCAAAGGGCACCACCGACCTGGACCGCATTTCGGTCACCGGCTCGCGCATCCGCGGCGCTGCCGTTGAAACCCAGCAGCCGATCGTCACCCTGAGCCGTGAGAACCTGGAAAAGCAGGGCTACACCTCGGTTGCCGACGTCCTGCAGAACCTGACCTCGGCCGGCTCCCCGGCCATCTCCCGGTCGGAGTCGCTGGCTTCGGGCGAAAACGTCGGTGGCTACTACGTCGACATCCGCAACCTGGGCGCGCAGCGCACCCTGGTGCTGATGAACGGCAAGCGCCTGGGCGCGACCACCGCCGGCTACCAGGATCTGAGCCAGATCCCGATGGCCGCCATCGAGCGCATCGAGATCCTGAAGGACGGCGCCTCGGCCATCTACGGTTCGGACGCCATCGCGGCCGTGGTCAACGTGATCACCCGCAAGCGCTTCGACGGCGCTGAAGCCAGCGTCTATGTCGGTCAGTACGGCAAGGGCGACGGCGACACCGAAACCTATTCGTTCACCCTCGGCAGCATGGGCGAGCGCGGCGGTGTCACCCTGTCCGCCGAGTACTCCAAGCAGGATCCGGTGTGGGCGAAGGACCGTTGGTTCAGCCGTGACGGCAACGCCGGCCCGAACTACCCGGGTTCGGGCGCCAGCCCGATCAACCAGAAGGGTGGCTTCTGCGACCCGTGCGTCACCCCGAACCTGAAGCAGGGCGAGCCGGGCTATGTCGGCCCGAGCGACCAGCGCTGGTACACCCTGCGTGATGGCGGCAACCCCGCCAACCGCGCCGACTACCGTCTGGAAACCTCCGCTGACGCCGTCAATGCCAACGAGCAGATGATGGTGCAGACCGGTATCGAGCGTAAGTCGCTGTACGTCAACGGCAACTACGACTTCACCGACGCGATCTCGTTCAACGCTGACGTGCTCTACAACGAGCGCAACACCACCCAGCAGATCGCAGGCTATCCGTACCAGTCGGCATCCTTCGACACCCCGCTGTCGGCCGACAGCGCGTTCAACCCGACCGGTGAAGACCTGACCTTCCGCCGCCGTCTGTGGGAAGTGCCGCGCACCACCGAAAGCCAGGTCAAGACCCTGCGCTTCGCCCCGAGCATCAGCGGCTTCTTCGACTTCGCCGGCAAGACCTTCGACTGGGACGTCGGCGCGCTGTGGAACCGCAACGAAACCACCAAGCGTGGTCACGGCGACATGAGCCTGATCGCATCGGAACAGGCGCTGGGCGCTTCGTTCATCGGTGCTGATGGCGTCGCCCGCTGCGGCACCAGCATGTCCGATCCGCTCGCCACCAGCGGCTGCCGTCCGTGGAACCCGCTGCTGCCGTTCGGCGTTGCCGGTGCCGGTTCGCTGGCCGACCAGGCCACCCAGGACTTCCTGTTCCCGTACTTCACCGATACCGGTCTGACCAAGACCACCAGCTTCACCGCCAACCTGTCGGGTTCGATCGTGACCCTGCCGGCCGGTGACCTGGGCTTCGCCGTGGGCGTCGAGCACCGCAAGGAAGAAGGCCGCTTCTCGCCGGACGCCTTCGCACAGTCGGGCCAGTCCACCGGCCTGGGCGCGC
>NZ_JASGBV010000043.1:0-41011 GCF_030053245.1 Stenotrophomonas sp. RS-48 | reverse complement strand
TCACCCGCCCCGGCAGAAGGCGGCGTAATCGATATAGCCCGGGAACGGCACGCCCGGCGCGCAGACCGGGCATTGCGGGTCCGGGCCGATGCCGGTTTCGCGGAAGCGCATGCCCAGTGCATCGAAACGCAACAGACGCCCCACCAGGGGCTCGCCGATGCCCAGCAGGAGCTTCAACACCTCGGTGGCCTGCAGCACGCCGGCCAACCCTGGCAGCACGCCCAGCACGCCGGCCTCGGAACAGTTCGGCGCGAACTCCGGCGGCGGCGGCTCCGGGAACAGGCAGCGGTAGCAGGGTGCGACGCCGCGCTGGCGGCCGGCGTCGAACACGCTCACCTGGCCGTCGAAGCGCTCGATTGCCGCATACACCAGCGGCAGCCGGTGCTTGATGCAGGCATCGTTGAGCAGATAGCGCAGCGGGAAGTTGTCCGAGCCATCCAGCACCACGTCCACCCCGTCCAGCAGCGCGTCGACGTTGTCGGAGGTGACCCGCTGCGGCACGGCTTCAATGTCGATGGCGGGATTCAGCGCCAGCAGGCGCTCACGTACGGAGTCGACCTTGAGCTGGCCGACACTGGCTTCGGTATGCACGATCTGGCGGTGCAGGTTGCTGCGTTCGACCCGGTCGTGATCGGCAAAGCGCAGGTGCCCGACCCCGGCCGCGGCCAGGTAGAAGCCGGCCGGCGCGCCCAGCCCGCCCGCCCCCAGCACCAGCACACGCGACTGCTGCAGGCGACGCTGGCCCGCCTCACCCACCTGCGGCAGCAGCAGGTGGCGCGAGTAGCGGTCGAAGAAGTCACGGTCGGCAGCGCTGGCCACGGGCTGCACCAGCGGCAGCGCCTGCTCGCGCCAGGCCACGGTGCCCCCGGCGACCGACGCCACGTTCGCGTAGCCGGCGTCGAGCAGGGCCTGCGCGGCGTCGGCCGAACGCTTGCCGGTCTGGCAGATCAGCAGGATTTCCTGTTCCGGGCGTGGCAGGTGCGCGGCCGGGTCGGCCTGCAGTTCCGCCCTGGCCACACCACGGGCGCCTTCGGCCATGCCACCTGCGCGCTCGTGCGCCTCCCGCACGTCGATCAGCACGGCGCCATGGGCCAGGCGGTCATGCGCCTGCGCGGGGGAAAGCTCTCGGATGCTCATGGCGCCATTATCGCGCAGGCCCTGCCCACCGCGCGTCCCCGGGATCAGATCTCCTTTTCGAAGAAGAAGGGATCTGACCCCATTCCCCGTAGAACGCCATGAGGGCGCCCTCGCCCACGGAAATCATGCAGTTGTCGGTGCTAGCGTGGGATCACGGAGTGAGGGTTCCCAGCGTCTGAGCTTGCTGAAGAATGACTCGGCCTGACTTTCGTTGACACCTTCAGGTGCATTGGAAGCACAACAACTATTTCATCCACTATGGTGGCGCCGGCATCGATATGTTCGGTGCCGGCATGCTGGACTACGATCCCACGTTCGACGCTAGCCGTAGCGGCCAAGGAGCGTTGGCATCTGAGTTCGATGACGTGGCTAAGAACTCAAGCATCAACGCGCTGCTCGAACAGATTCCCCGCCAGTTTATGCTCACTCAGACGGAGTGAGCTTCGGCAAGCTCTTCACGAAGACCTGTAACAGCTCACCGGCAAGTGCAGACATTTATCGTGCAGCGATCGAACGCCTGATAGATGAGCGCCTTATTGTCGCGCGAAGCGAGCAGGACTCGACTCGGCGAGCCGCAGCGCAAATCCGGTTCAGCGATCAGCTTTTGCCACCGGATCAGCGCTCGCTCTTTCTCGGTAGTTGATCAGTCGAGGCAGTCGGGTTTGAGGTCTCGCGCTCCACTGCCTCCTTGTTCAAGCCCTGCTTTTCTTCCACGCCTTCGAGATGCCGGTCGCAGCCCACATCATGCTGTCGAAGGCGCGATCAGAGAGAAGGCCGCGCATGAAGATCATCGGCTTGGCCCCGAATCCGATCGCATAGCGGGTCTTGGGCTTCTTCGCCGTCACGGCTTTGGCGATGGTGTCGGCAATAATCTGCGGTGGCGACTGGCGCTTGACGCTTGCCTCGCCGATCATGGATTCCGCCATGGCATTGGCCTGCACCGCATAAGGGCCGTGGCCTGAGGTCTCGCGCAGCTTGTCGGCAGCGATGCCGGCCCATTCGGTTTTGATGCCGCCCGGCTCGATCACCACCACGTCGATACCGAAGGGACGGACTTCCATGCGCAGGCAGTCGCTGATCGCCTCCAGGGCGAACTTCGTACCGTGATACCAGGCGCCTAGCGGGGTATGAATCTTGCCGCCCATCGAGGTGATATTGACGATGGTGCCCGAGCGTTGCAACCGCATTTGCGGCAGGACCAGCTGGGTCAGCCGCACAGCGCCGAAGACGTTGACCTCGAACTGGGCGCGCGCCTCTTCCATAGGAATGTCCTCGACAGCACCATAGGAGCCGTAGCCAGCATTGTTGACAAGCACGTCAATACGGCCGGATTCATCGATGATGGTGCCGATTCCGGCCTGCATGGAAGCATCGTCGGCCACGTCCATAGCAAGAATCTTGATGCCGGATTTGGTCAGGTGATGCATACGATCCACACGGCGCGCAGCTCCGTAGACCGTGTAGCCAAGATCCTTGAGCTTGAGAACGGCAGATTCTCCGATACCTGAGGAGGCGCCGGTGACGAGTGCGACTTTGTTGGCCATGATGGGATCCTCGCTTTGAAAGTGGAGGCGGCCTGATAGCCGCTTTGTGCATTCACTTTGGAGGGCCGGAGGTGCCATGTCGCTAGCGTGATGCGCCACTCTCCACGCAAAGCGCGCCACCTGCAGCTGGCAGCTGCGTTTTTTGCCAACTAATCACGACCAGCTTCTTGGGCAATAGCATCGGAGGCCAGTTCAATGACGCCATTGGCGCCAGGAACAACGTTGGCAAGGGCTTGAGCCACCGCTTGCGCCCAGACCGGACGGTATGCCCCCGAAAGCAAGGGGGTCAGCATTCTGAAAATTGGGATCGCGACCCTCTCCCCCAGTCGTGATGGCTGACCTGAAGCACTGCGGTCGTCCAGAAGCAGCGAAGGTCGCGCGATTACGAGGCCACTGAAGCCTATTTTCTCGAGGGCATCTTCCAGCTCGCCCTTCACCCGGTTGTAGAACATCGACGATTTTGCGTTAGCCCCCGCAGCGCTCACCAAGCCCACGCGGCTGCATCCTTGTCGGAATGACGCCTTTGCGACGGCCAGGTTGGCATCTAGGTCGACAGCGCGGAAAGCTGCACGGCTGCCAGCATCCCTAATCGTAGTTCCGAGGGCGAGATAGACCTCATCAGCTTCGGGAAGGTCGGGTAAACAGCTGAAATCTACGACGTGGAGCTGCAGCTTTGGGTGCTGTAGCGTCAAAGCCCGCCTGCCTACGGCATGCACTTCACAAACATCGGGATCGTCCAGGAGCAACTTCAACAATCGGCCGCCGACCAATCCGGTAGCTCCTGCAAGAATGACCCTGCGCTCGACGGTTTGCATAATCTCGTCTCTCAATTCAGGCTCGATTGGATTCGAGCGCTGTCAGGCGTCTGGCCTGTCCATTCGTGAAACGCACGATAGAAGGAGTTGGGATCTTCGAACCCGAGCAGAAACGCAATCTCTCCGCCGGACATGCTCGTGTTGTTGAGATAGTGCCTGGCAAGGTTCTCCCGCGTGCCGTTGACGAGTGAGCGAAAGCTGTGACCTTCATCCTCTAGGCGACGCTGCAACGTTCGCTTGCTCATGCCCAACCTCTCCGCCGTGCGTTCAATCGTGGCCGAGCTGGCCGGTAGCAATTCCAGTAGGACTGCACGCACCCGCTCGGAGGTGGTAGCAGTAGCATCGAGCTCATTGAGTCGCCGGCGAAGGTCGGGCTCGAAAACGCGCCACATACCCTCGTTTAGCGTGAGGAAGGGGCGCCGCAGGTCAGTTGCACTGAACGCGATGCTTGGGCCCGCGCTGCCTCGTACGGTCGTGCCAAAGTACTTCTCGTACTGTTGCGCATAAGCACGAGGTGGCGTGGTTGGAAGGCAGACTCGTAGCGCACGAACCGGCTCACGCGTTGCGAGTCTGGCCAGTTTCAAGAAGAACGCTAGTTCGGCGACCTGCAATGAGTAGGGCACCTCAGACGGGGTGGACGACCAGCGCGGCGAGATTGTCATTGCTCCAGCTTCATCAACCTCAACGTCCAAGCTCATAGGGGCGACCAACTGTTTGTATTTCGCCAAACGTTGGACAGCCTGCAGAAGGTTCGCACTACAGAGAGCCGCAAACAGAGGCGGATCAAAAGACTCCGCTGACACCATTTCTACGATTCGCAACGCAAACAAGGGATCGTGAACTTCATCCTCCAAGGCGCCCCAGAACCGAAAATACTCGGCGGTCGTTAGCCCGTGGTTGTCGCGAGAGAGGATGTCATCCGGCAGCCCTGCCTTTCGCAGGACATGACCGCTGTGAACTCCTAGGTCCGACAGCAGTGCCTGCCAGCCAATGTTCAAGCTAAACGTTCCATTTCTTGCCACGTGCTTATCCTCTTGGTGCCTGACTGCCCGAGCCTTGTAGATGACGGGTTAAGCCAATTTACGCCTGCGGGCGTTAAACGCCATCGCAGTGTGCGCCAAGAGATATGCAAAGTGCGCCACAAGCAACGGTGGACCGCAGGAGGCACGGGAGCGCCCCTCCCCGCCACACACAGCCGGCACCCGCCCCCGCTATGGGCAAGTGTGCCCTCGTGGCGCGGTACAACGAAAAAGGCGGCCCTGCGGCCGCCTTTCCGGTTACTTGCCCTTGACGTGTTTCATCAAGCGCCGCTTGGCCTTGATCTGCCGTTCGGTCAGCACGTTCTTCTTGCCCTCGTACGGGTTGGCACCTTCGCGGAACAGGAACACCACCGGCGTACCGATCAGCTTGAAGCGCTTGCGGAAGAAGTTCTCCAAGTAGCGCTTGTACGACTCCTGCAGCTCCTTCAGGCGCGTGCCATGCACGATGAAGGTGGGCGGGTTGGCCCCGGCCGGGTGCACGTAACGCAGCTTGGAGACGTGGCCGCGGATGGTCGGCGGCGGGTTGGTCTCGTAGGCCACTTCCAGCGCCTTGTTCACTTCGCTGGTGGTGAACGTCTTGTTCGCCGATTCATGGGCGCGGTGCACCGCACGGAACAGCTCACGCAGGCCCGAGCCATGCTTGGCCGAGATGCGTACCGATTCCGCCCACGGCACGAAGCCCAGCTTCAGCGACAGCATGGTTTCGGCCTGCTCGCGCTGGTACTCGGTCAGGCCATCCCACTTGTTGATGGCGATCACCAGGGCGCGGCCGGCGTCGAGTACGGCCCCCAGCACGGTGGCGTCCTGGTCGGTCACGCCTTCGGTGGCGTCCAGCATGAGCACGGCCACCTGGCACTGCTCGATGGACTGCATGGTCTTGACCACCGAGAACTTCTCGACCACCTCGTCCACCCGCGAGCGGCGACGCAGGCCGGCGGTGTCGATCAGGCGGTATTCGCGGCCATCGCGTTCCAGGTCCACCGCGATCGAATCGCGGGTGGTGCCGGGCACGTCGGAGGCGATCATGCGCTCCTCGCCGAGGATGCGGTTGACCAGGGTCGACTTGCCCACGTTGGGGCGGCCGACAAAGGCGATGCGCACACGGTTCGGATCGTTGTCCAGCTCTTCGCCACTGCCCTCTTCCGGCAGGCGCTGGATCACTTCATCGAGCAGATCGTCCAGGCCCTGACGATGCGCGGCCGAAACCGTCAGCATCTCGCTGAAGCCGTAGCGCGCGAATTCCGAGCGCACGGCCATCTCGTCGGTGCCGTCGATCTTGTTGATGAGCAGCAGGGTCGGACGCGACAGCTTGCGCAGCCACGACAGGATCTCGTCATCCAGCGCCGACGTGCCCTCGCGGGCATCGACGACGAACAGGATCAGGTCGGCTTCGGCGGCAGCGGCCCGGGCCTGACGCGTAGTAGCGCCCGCCAGACCCTCGTCTTCCCCGGCGATACCGCCGGTGTCCACGACGAGGAAATGATTGTCCTCGTCGAGGCGGCAGACGCCGTAGTTGCGATCACGGGTGACGCCGGGCTGGTCATGGACCAGGGCGTCACGGGTGCGGGTCAACGCATTGAAAATGGTCGACTTGCCGACATTCGGCCGTCCAACCAGGGCGACCAAAGGCAGCATCGCGATTACTCCGTATTAATTTGCCAACCGGAAGGCGGTCAGCTTGCCATCCACGTTCTGCACCAGCAGCACCCCGTCGACGACGATCGGCTGGGCCAGCAGAGCTTCACCGCCGCTCTTGGCCCGCGCCGCCATCGCGCCATCGGACGTCTGCAGCCAGTGCACGTATCCCTTGTAGTCGCCGACCACCACGTAGTCGCCGTGCAGTGCCGGGCCGGTCAGCAGGCGCCGGGCGAGCCCGGTCTGCGACCACATCGCCGCGCCACTGGCCTTGTCCAGGCCGAACACGCCACCCTTGTTGTCGGTGACGAACACATTGCCCGACGAGACCGCCACGCCACCGGCACCGCCGTGGTCGCGCGCCCACAGCGGGCGACCGGTCGGGCCTTCGATGGCCATCGTCTGGTTCTTGAAGCTGCTCACGAACAGCGTGTTGCCATCGAGCACCGGCGCACCGTCGATGTCGGCCATGCGCTCCAGCTCGGTGCGCCCTTCAGCGCTGCCCACGTTCTGTTCCCACAGGGTGCGGCCATCCTGCATGGCCAGCGCGGCGATGGCGCCGTCATCCCTGCCGATGAACAGCACGCCCGGACCGGTCACCACCGGCGCATTGCCACGCACGGTCAGCGCCGGCAGTTCGCTCGGGTTGAACCAGCGCTGGGTGCCGTTGCCCACGTCGAAGGCGGTGATGCGGCCGTCGTTGCTGCGCACGAACACCATGCCCTGGGCCACCGCCGGCGCGGCGATCACTTCGCCGGGCACGCGGGCGCGCCACTTCTCGCTGCCGTCATTGATGTCCAGCGCGATGACCTGGCCGTCGAGCGTGCCGATCACGACGAGGTTCTCGCCGACACCCGGGCCACCGGACAGGCGCAGCTTGTCCTTCTTCTTTTCCTTCTTCGGCTCCCAGGTCCAGACCTTCTTGCCGGTCTGCAGGTCGATGGCGTGCACGCCCCCGGTGATCGCCGCAGCGAACACGTGACCGTTGGCCACCGCCGGGCCCTGGCGCACGCCGATGCGACGCTCACCCTTGCCCAGATTGACCGACCAGGCCTTGTTGACCTTCAGGGTCGGCTCGAACTTGACCAGTTCGGCCGGCTCCTGCGCCTTCTTCGCTTCCGCGTCCTTGCCGGCGAACCAGCCCTTCATGGTGCTGCAGCCGGACAGCGCCACGCCGAGCAGCAGCACGGTGGCGACGCGGGTGATCATGACCTTCTGACTCATCAAACCGACTCCGCAGGGGCGGCGACGGTGCCGCCGGCGTCCATAACCTTGGTTTCCAGCAGGCGCCGCTGGGGCGCCGCCACGTCCAGCGTCTTCAACGCCTTCTCGTACTGTTCGCGGGCGGCATCACGCTTGCCCTGGGCCATCAGCGCATCGCCATGGATCTCCAGGCTGCCGCTGTCGGTGGCGCTGCCCAGCAGGGAGATGGCCTCGTCGGCCTTGCCGGTAGCGACCAGCAGGCGGGCCACGCGCTGGTCGACCACGCGCTGCAGGTCACCTTCGACCTTCACGCTGCGCAGCGTCGCCAGGGCTTCTTCATTCTTGCCGGCGTCGACCTGGGCCTTGGCCAGCTGCAGCGCCGCGAGGTCGCCGTAGATGCTGGAGGGACCGGCTTCGAGCGCCTTCACCGCCTTGGCGGCGTCGTCGAGCTTGTTCTGCTGCAGACCCACCAGTGCCTTCTGGTACTCGACATTGGCCGAGGCCAGCTTGCCGCCCTGCTGCGTCTGCCACCACTGCCAGCCGGCGATGGCGCCGATGGCGATGGCCACGCCACCGATGATGCTGGCGCCATTCTTCCGCAGCCAGCTGCGGACGCGTTCACTTTGTTCGTGCTCGTCGAGCAGATCGTCGATCGCCATGCGTACTCTCGCCCCGCCCATCGGGAGGGACCATTGGGATTATCGAAGGTGGTGAAACCGCGCCTCAGTGCGAAACCGGGACCACGGAGCCTTCAGAGGATACCTGAAAGCGTGCCACGTTGGCTCGCTGGTAGGGCGCCAGATCGACGATAGCGCCGTTCTGCTGAACCTGGACCGCCGAGGCGTTGCCCAGAGTGACCCGGGTCACCTGGCCCGGGGTGAAGCTGCGGCTCTCGCCCGACCGGATCAGCGCCTTCTCGACGGTGCTGCCATCGGGGCCGCCGATGTCGACCCAGCTGTCTCCGTTGAACTGCATCTCCAGCGTGGTGCCGGCACCCGCCGCAGTGGCGGCCGGACGCGGGACCGGCGCCAGCGAGGCGACGTACGGGGTCGCGGCCGGCTTGGCGGTGGACGCCACCGAGGCCTCCGTCGATGCCACCGGCTCGGCGCCGTCGGCGGCGGGGGTGACCGGCACGGTCGCCGGGATCACGTCCAGCGAGGCGGTGTTCGGCGACGGCGTGCCGCCATCGAAATGGCCGCGCGTGGCGAACCACACCGGCACGGCCAGCACCGCGGTGATGCCGACATACAGCACGCGCCGGCCGAGGTTCTCGGCGATCCGGCGCGCACGCGGGGTATGGGTATGGCTGACCAGGGTCGGGGGGACCACCGGTCCCACCTGGGCCTGCTCCAGCAGTTCGCTCACATCCACATTCAGCAGGCGCGCATAGCTGCGCAGCTGGCCGCGGACGAACACCGGCGCACCGAGCTTCTGCCACTGTTCTTCTTCCAGCGACCTGACCACCTGGACCGGCATGCGCAGCCGCTGTCCGACGTCGTCAAGGGTCAGTCCGGCCGCCTCGCGGGCCTGGCGAAGGCGGGTGCCACAGCCGGCCGCAGTCTCGAGAGCGCTCACAGTCTGGTCATCAATCACAATGCATCAACCCTGGAGTTAGGAGCCCGCATCCTGCGGAAATTCCTGTCGAATCCGCTGCAGATAGCGATCGGATGCTGCGTGATCGCCCAGCCGCGCCTCGATTTGAGACGCAAGTTGTAACACGGAACGTGTTGCGGGTGCAGCCGAAATCCTGCGCTCGGCGAAGGCCCGGGCCTCCATGTAGCGGCCCTGGCGGAAGCTCAGCTGGGCCATCGCCTCCAGGGCGACCGGGTTGGCCGGAGCCACCGCGAGTGCGGCACGCAGGTCGCGCTCGGCCCGTTCGGGCTGCCCCGCGTCAAGCGCACAGCCCCCCGCGTTGGCCTGCGCCTCGGCGGGCGTGGCATAGCCCGGCGCCTGCAGCGCACGATCGAACCACACCAGCGACTCGGCGGCCTGCCCCTGCTGGCACAGCCAGGCGCCATAGTTGTTGAGTACGTCACCGCGCTGCGGGGCCAGCTCTGCGGCCCTGCGGAAGCCCTCGCCCGCCTGCCGGGTGCGGCCGCGGCGGTCATCGATGCCGGCCAGCAGGACCAGTGCGTCAGGCTCGTCGGGCTGCAGCTTCAGCGCCTGTCGGGCCTTGCTCTCGGCACCGTCCAGATTGCCCAGCTGCATGTCGCGCGAGGCCAGCACCAGCAGGTCGTTCACGCGCACCTGGCGACGCACGCCGTCCGGGTCACGCACCGAATAGACCGGCGCTTCGCTGGGACCGAGCCGGCCCTTGGGCGTGGAGGAGCAGGCACCGACCGCCATGGCCAGCACGCCCGCAAGCAGCGCCAGCCGGAAGCGGTCAGGCGGCCGCATCGCTCCCCTTCCCCGCCTGCAGCGTCTTGTTGAACTCCGCCTGGCGGCGGGTGCGGTCCATCACCTGGCCCTTGAGCTGGCCACAGGCGGCGTCGATGTCGTCGCCGCGCGTGCGGCGGACCATCGTCAGCACGTTGCTGTCGAGCAGGATCTTCTGGAACGCGCGGATGTCGGCTTCCTCGGAACGCTCGTAACGGGTGCCCGGGAACGGATTGAACGGGATCAGGTTGACCTTGCCCGAGTCCTTGGCCTGCACCGCGTTGTCGAACTGGCGCATCAGCCGGGCCAGCTGCCGGGCATGCTCGGGCTGGTCGTTGATGCCCTTCATCAGGGTGTATTCGAAGGTCACCGACTCGCGACGCTTGTTGGCGCGCAGGTAGCGCGCGCACGAGGCCATCAGCTCGGCGATCGGGTACTTCTTGTTGAGCGGCACCAGCGTCTCGCGCAGCTCGTCGTTCGGTGCGTGCAGCGACACCGCCAGGGAGACATCACTCTCGCTGGACAGGCGGTCGATCTGCGGCACCAGGCCGGACGTGGACAGCGTCACGCGCTTGTTCGCCAGGCCATAGCCCAGATCGTCGCGCATCACGCTCATGGCACGCACGACGTTGTCGAAATTCATCAGCGGCTCGCCCATGCCCATCATCACCACGTTGGTGAGACGGCGCATCTGGTGCGGCACGTTGCCCAGGTGGCGCGCAGCCACCCACACCTGGCCGATGATCTCGGCGGTGGTCAGGTTGCGGTTGAAGCCCTGGGTGGCGGTGGAGCAGAACGTGCAGTTCAGCCCGCAGCCGACCTGCGAGGACACGCACAGCGTGCCGCGGGTCTTGTCCGGGATGTACACGGTCTCGATGGCGTTCTTGCCATCCACGCCCATCGCCAGCAGCCACTTGTGGGTGCCGTCGGCGGAGGGCTTGTCGAACACGATGTTGGGAACGACGACCTCGGCATGATCCTGCAGCTTGGCGCGCAGGACCTTGCCGAGATCGGTCATCTCATCGAAGTCGGTGACGTAGCGGTGGTGGATCCACTTCATCACCTGGTGGGCACGGAACTTCTTCTCGCCGAGAACCTCGACGAAAAACGTCTCCAGGCCCGCGCGATCGAGGTCGAGCAGGTTCTGCTTGCCGGCCGTGGGTGCCGACTTCGGCAGCGGCTGGATGGCGGGTGTCTGTACGACCTCGTTCACGGCATCACTCTCAGCGCGAGACGACTTCGGTCGCGGCGAAGAAGTAGGCGATTTCGATCGCGGCATTCTCGACCGAGTCCGAGCCGTGGGCGGCATTGGCATCGATGGATTCAGCGAAGTCGGCGCGGATGGTGCCCGGCGCGGCTTCCTTCGGGTTGGTGGCGCCCAGCAGGTCGCGGTGGGCCAGCACGGCGTTCTCGCCTTCCAGGGCCTGGATCATCACCGGGCCGGAGATCATGAACTCGACCAGGGCGTTGAAGAACGGACGCTCGCGGTGCACGGCGTAGAAGCCTTCGGCTTCACGGCGCGACAGCTGCTTGTACTTGGCGGCGACGACCTTCAGGCCGGCCTTTTCAAAGCGGGCGTAGATTTCGCCGATGACGTTCTTGGCAACGGCGTCCGGCTTGATGATCGAAAGGGTGCGCTCCAGCGCCATGGGATGTCTCCAATGGAATCGGGCCGCTGATGGCCCGAAGGGTACATGAAAAAAACCCGCGTCGGAACGCGGGCTTAGCCTGATAAACGTAGGCGAATTGTAAAAGATAAAGCGGCGCGGTGGTAGTGCGCCCCTGGCTGGCGGCTCGTGGCGCCGGGGTCCGAGCCCCCTGCGGGGATCCGCCCCCGGCTGTACCCCATTCACCCACCTGAGTGAAATCTGACCGGACCCCGCGTTTTGCTGCACTGCAAAATGCCATACGCTACCGTCTGGTTCTAGTATCAAACAATCGTTTGATTAAGGTCCGCCTGCCCGATGGCCAAGCCCGCCCACTTCTCGACCAAGGACCGGATCCTCGGTGCCGCGGAGGAGCTGTTCGCCCTGCACGGCTTTGCCGGCACGTCGCTGCGCCAGGTCACCAGCCAGGCCGACGTCAACATCGCCGCCGTCAACTACCACTTCGGTTCCAAGGAAAACCTGGTCAACGAGGTGTTCCGCCGTCGCATGGACGAGATGACCGGCGCCCGCATGGCCCAACTCGAACGCGCCCGCAGCGAACACCCCGGTGAACTGCGCCCGGTGCTGGCCGCCTTCGTGGAGCCGGCGCTGGCGCTGGCCCAGGACCGCCAGAGCGGCGGCGCCTTCGTCCGCGTGATCGCCCGCGCCTACGCCGAGAAAAACGACAACCTGCGCAAGTTCCTGTCCGACCATTACGGCCACGTGCTGCGTGCGTTCGGCAAGGCCATCGCCGAGTGCGTGCCCGACCTGAGCAAGGAAGAACTGTACTGGCGGCTGGATTTCCTGGCCGGCTCGCTCACCTACGCCATGGCCGATTTCGGGCTGATCAAGCGTCCCGCCGGTGTCACCGAAGCGGCGCATCGTGCCCAGGCAGCCCACGAGCTCATCCATTTCGCCGAAGCCGGGTTCCGCGCCGCCGCACGCAGCGGCAGCGCCCTGCCCGCCTCCGCCTGATTCCACCCAGTAACTGCTGACCAACAAAGGCCCTTACACCATGTCCAATTCCCTGCTAGTCCGCCGCGCCGCCGTGCTGGGTGCCGGCGTCATGGGTGCCCAGATCGCCGCCCACCTCACCAACGCCGGCGTCGACACCGTGCTGTTCGACCTGCCCGCCAAGGAAGGTCCGGCCGATGGCATCGTGCTGAAGGCGATCGCCAACCTGGGCAAGCTCAGCCCGGCGCCGCTGGCCAGCAAGTCGCTGGCCGAAGCGATCACCCCGGCCAACTACGAGTCGGGGCTGGAGCAGCTGAAGGACTGCGACCTGATCATCGAGGCCATTGCCGAGCGCATGGACTGGAAGCAGGACCTCTACAAGAAGATCGCTCCGTTCGTGGCCGATCACGCCGTGCTGGCGTCCAACACGTCCGGCCTGGGCATCAACAAGCTGGCCGACGTGCTGCCGGAACAGCTGCGCCACCGCTTCTGCGGCGTGCACTTCTTCAATCCGCCGCGCTACATGCACCTGGCCGAGCTGATCCCGGCCTCGACCACCGATGCCGCCGTGCTGGAAGGCCTGGAAGAGTTCCTGGTCACCACGCTGGGCAAGGGCGTGGTCTACGCCAAGGACACCCCGAACTTCATCGGCAACCGCATCGGCGTGTTCTCGATCCTCTCGACCATCCACCACACCCAGCAGTTCGGCCTGGGCTTCGATGAAGTCGATGGCCTCACCGGGCCGCTGGTCGGGCGCCCGAAGTCGGCGACCTACCGCACCTCCGACGTGGTCGGCCTGGACACCATGGCGCACGTGATCAAGACCATGGGCGACACCCTGCCGAACGACCCGTGGCATGAGTTCTTCAAGTCGCCCAAGTGGCTGGATGCGCTGATCTCCAAGGGCGCGCTGGGCCAGAAGACCGGTGCCGGCATCTTCCGCAAGGTCGGCAAGGACATCGTCGTGCTCGATCTGGAAAAGCAGGACTACCGTCCGGCCGACCGCAGCGCCGCACCGGAGGTGGTCGAGATCCTGAAGATCAAAAACCCGGCCGAGAAGTTCGCCAAGCTGCGCGAGAGCCAGCATCCGCAGGCACAGTTCCTGTGGGCGACCTTCCGCGATCTGTTCCACTACAGCGCCTACCACCTGGCCGACATCGCCGAGACCGCGCGCGACGTCGATCTCGCGATCCGCTGGGGCTACGGCTGGTCGCTGGGCCCGTTCGAGACCTGGCAGGCCGCGGGCTGGAAGCAGGTGGCGCAGTGGATCGCCGATGACATCGTCGCCGGCAAGAGCGTGAGCAATGCCCCCCTGCCGGACTGGGTCTTCGATGGCCGCGACGGCGTGCACGCCGCCGAGGGCAGCTACAGCCCGTCGCGCAACGCCAAGCTGCCGCGCTCGTCGCTGCCGGTGTACCAGCGCCAGCGCTTCCCGGATCCGCTGCTGGGCGAAACGTTCGCGCCGGGCGAGACCGTGTTCGAGAACGATGGCCTGCGCATGTGGCACGACGGCGACGGTATCGCCGTGGTCAGCTTCAAGACCAAGATGAACACCGTCTCCGACCAGGTACTCGATGGCCTGCAGGAATGCGTCTCGCGCGCCGAGAAGGACTTCCAGGGCCTGGTGATCTGGCAGCAGAAGGAACCGTTCTCCGCCGGTGCCGATCTGGCCGGCGCCCTGGGCCTGCTGCAGGCCGGCAAGGTCGACCAGTTCGAGCAGATGGTCGCCAACTTCCAGCGCACCAGCCAGCGCATCAAGTACTCGCTGGTGCCGGTGGTGGCTGCCGTGCGCGGCCTGGCCCTGGGCGGTGGCTGCGAGTTCCAGATGCACAGCGCCAAGACCGTGGCCTTCCTGGAAAGCTATATCGGCCTGGTGGAAGCCGGCGTCGGCCTGCTGCCGGCCGGTGGCGGCCTGAAGGAACTGGCCGTGCGCGCCTCGCAGGCGGCCGGCCCGGGCGGCGACGTGTTTGCCGAACTGAAGAAGACCTTCGAGACCGTGGCCATGGCCAAGGTGTCCAACTCGGCGGTCAACGCCAAGGAACTGGGCCTGCTGCGCAACACCGACAAGGTGGTGTTCAACAGCTATGAGGCGCTGTACATCGCCAAGGCCGAAGCCCGCGCGTTGGCCGAAGCCGGCTACCGTCCGCCGCTGCCGGCACGCCGCATCCAGGTGGCCGGCGACGTCGGCATCGCCACCTTCAAGATGATGCTGGTCAACATGCTGGAAGGTCGCTTCATCAGCCCGTACGACTACGAGATTGCAGAGCGCATCGCCACCGTGCTGTGCGGCGGCAAGGTCGATCGCGGCACCCTGGTCGACGAAGAGTGGCTGCTGACCCTGGAGCGCAAGCACTTCGTCGAACTGGCCCAGCAGGAAAAGACCCAGGCCCGCATCGCGCACATGCTCAAGACCGGCAAGCCGCTGCGCAACTGATTGATGGCGGATGCCGGCCCCGGGCCGGCATCACCTGCTGTGGCAGTCGAGCATGGCTCGACTCTACAAAACCTATTCGAGAGATCACTGCAATGACCAAGCAAATCCAGGACGCCTACATCGTCGCCGCCACCCGTACCCCGGTGGGCAAGGCGCCCAAGGGCATGTTCCGCAATACCCGCCCCGACGACATGCTTGCCCACGTGCTGCGCAGCGTTGTCGCGCAGGCGCCGGGCGTGGACGTCAACCGCATCGATGATGCGATCATCGGCTGCGCGATGCCGGAAGCCGAGCAGGGCATGAACGTGGCGCGCATCGGCGTGCTGCTGGCCGGCCTGCCGAACACCATCGCGGCGCAGACCGTCAATCGCTTCTGCTCCTCCGGCCTGCAGGCCGTTGCGCAGGCCGCCGATGCGATCCGCCTGGGCAACGCCGACCTGATGCTGGCCGGCGGCACCGAGTCGATGTCGATGGTGCCGATGATGGGCAACAAGATCGCGATGGCACCGAGCGTGTTCGACAACGACCATGTGGCCATCGCCTACGGCATGGGCATCACCGCCGAGAAGGTGGCCGAAGAGTGGAAGGTCTCGCGCGAAGAGCAGGATGCCTTCGCCCTGGCCTCGCACCAGAAGGCGATGGCTGCGATCCAGAAGGGCGAGTTCAAGGACGAGATCAGCCCGTACGAGATCGTCTCGCACCTGCCGGACCTGGCCGATGGCCAGCGCATCATTACCCGCAACAAGGTTGCCGATACCGACGAAGGCCCGCGCCCGGATTCCTCGGCCGAAGGCCTGGCCAAGCTGCGCCCGGTGTTCCGCAATGGCCAGTTCGGTGGCACCGTCACTGCCGGCAACTCGTCGCAGATGAGCGACGGCGCCGGTGCCGTGCTGCTGGCGTCGGAACAGGCGATCAAGGACTACGGCCTGACCCCGCTGGCGCGCTTCGTCAGCTTCTCGGTGGCCGGCGTGCGTCCGGAAGTGATGGGCATCGGCCCGATCGCCGCGATCCCGAAGGCACTCAAGCAGGCTGGCCTGAACCAGGATCAGCTGGACTGGATCGAGCTCAATGAAGCCTTCGCCGCGCAGTCGCTGGCGGTGATCCGTGACTGCGGCCTGGACCCGGACAAGGTGAACCCGCTGGGTGGTGCGATCGCCCTGGGCCACCCGCTGGGTGCCACCGGTGCGATCCGTACCGCGACCCTGCTGCACGGCCTGCGTCGTCGCCAGCAGAAGTACGGCATGGTGACGATGTGCATCGGCACCGGCATGGGCGCGGCGGGTATTTTCGAGGCGCTGTAAGGTTCAAAGCGCTGCCTCGTTGGGCTTCATGGCGTGGGCCGGGTTGGCAGGGCTGCCTGGGACACGCCGTGAACCCATCCATGGGGGCTCGATGGCGCCATCCATGGCGCCAACGGTCCCAGGCAGCCCTGCCAACCCGGCCCTTCCAGCCTCCCCGCGGCGGAGGGATGAGCAGGAGCTGGGGTCAGATCCCTTTGCTGCGCAAAGGGATCTGACCCCAACAAGCAAAAAGGCAGCCGATGGCTGCCTTTTTGCTTTTGCTCTTGTCTTTGATTCCGCCCTTCCCGTCCGCGCCCGCAGGAAATCTGACAGGCGGTACGGGTGGGCCTTTGCAGGACCGTTGGCGCCATGGATGGCGCCATCGAGCCCCCATGGATGGGTTTACGGCGTGTCCTGCAAAGGCCCACCCGTACCGCCCACCACGTATCAATCAAGGCGCCGCGAACGGAGCGCTTGATAAACCTTATTCCGCCAGCATCGCCGCCAGCTTCTCGCGCGCCGGGCCCGCCAGCTTCGGGTTGTCCAGCGCGAAGCGGATCGTCGCCTCGACCAGTCCCAGGTGCGTGCCGCAGTCGAAACGGGTGCCCTCGAAACGGTAGGCATCGACCTGCTCGGTCTTCAGCAGCTGCGCGATCGCATCGGTCAGCTGGATCTCGCCACCGGCACCACTGCCGGTCTGCTCCAGCAGATCGAAGATCTTCGGGCTCAGCACATAGCGGCCGACCACCGCCAGATCGCTGGGGGCGTCCTCCGGCTTCGGCTTCTCCACGATCTGCGAGATACGGCCCTTGCGGCCATCGAAGGCCTCGGTGGCCACGATGCCGTAACTGGCGGTCTTGTCGTGCGGCACGTCCTCGACGGCGATCACGCTGGCACCGCTGGCCTCATTGAGATCGGCCATCTGCTTCAACGCACCGTCGCCGCGGTTCCAGATCAGATCGTCCGGCAGCAGCACGGCGAACGGCTCGTCACCGATCACGGCCTTGGCACACAGCACCGCGTGGCCCAGGCCCAACGCTTCGGCCTGCGTCACGAAGACCGCACGCACGCCGTTGGGCAGCACGTGGCGGATCATCTCCAGCTGTTCCTGCTTGCCGGCGCGCTCGAGCTTCTGTTCCAGCTCATACGCCTTGTCGAAATAGTCGGCGACGGCGTGCTTGTAGCGGTTGGTGATGAACACCAGCGTGTCACAGCCGGCTTCTATGGCCTCATCAACAGCGTACTGGATAAGCGGACGATCGATGATCGGCAGCATTTCTTTCGGCACCGTCTTGGTCGCCGGCAGGAAGCGCGTCCCGAGCCCTGCCACGGGAAAAACTGCTTTACGAATTCGCTTGCTCATTAGTGCCTGTTGGCCTCGCGTGTCGGAAACGGCACGACTTTAGCGGATGAGATGTAAGCATCCTGTTCGATTGGAGAAAACTCCGGCATCGTCGCGAACAGGATCTCCTGGATGGTGTCGATGTCGTAGCTGCTGATCGCTTCGCGCAGCTTCGGAACGTTGCCGAGCACCATGTCACGCGAGAACGCGCGCACGCCGGCTTCGAGGATCTTGGGGTGCGCGGTCGAACGATAGTCCTCGTCGGAATAGAACAGCGTCTCGTGCAGCTTCTCACCCGGGCGCAGCCCGGTGTAGATGATCGGAATATCCTTGTACGGCTGCTTGCCGGCCAGCCGGATCATCTGCTCGGCCAGCACCCGGATCGGCACCGGCTCACCCATGTCGAGCGTATAGATGGCGCCATGCGACGCCGAGGCGGCCGCCTGCAGGATCAGCTGGCAGGCCTCGGGGATCGTCATGAAATAGCGGCTGACCTCCGGGTCGGTGACCGTGACCGGCCCGCCCTTGAGGATCTGCTCGCGGAACAACGGCACGACGCTGCCCGCCGACGCCAGCACGTTGCCGAAGCGCACGGTGACGAAGCGGGTATGCGTGGACTTCTGGTCCAGGCTCTGGCAGATCATCTCGGCGTAGCGCTTGCTGGCACCCAGCGCATTGACCGGATCGACCGCCTTGTCGGTGGAGATGAACACGAAGTGCTCGACGTGTGCCTCCAGGCAGGCACGGGCGACGTTCTCCGTGGCCAGGATGTTGTTGCGCACCGCCTCGCGCAGCTGCCGTTCCAGCACCGGCACATGCTTGTAGGCGGCAGCATGGAAGGCCGTATCGACCGGGTGCAGCGACAGCGCATGGCGGATCACTGCGGGGTCACCGCAGTCACCCAGCACGGCTTCGATCTCGATGTCGGGAAAACTGCGGCGCAGCTCGCCTTCGATGGTCAACAGCAGCAGTTCGCTGATCTCCAGCAGGACGATGCGGCCTGCACCGTGGCGCGCGCACTGGCGGCAGAGTTCTGAACCGATCGAACCACCGGCACCGGTCACCATCACAGTGCGCCCGCCCAGCCAGCCACGGATCAGGTTCCAGTCCGGCATGATCGGCTTGCGGCCCAGCAGATCCTCGATCGCCACTTCCTTCAGCTGGCCCGGCAGCGACTGCCCCTGCAGGATGTCACTGAGCTTGGGCACGGTGCGGAACGGAACCCCGGTGCTCTCGCAGATAGCGACCACGCGCTGCATGCCGGCGGCATCCAGCGACGGAATGGCGATGACCAGCAGCTTGGCTGCGGTTTCGCGGGCCACGGCCGGCGCATCGTCCAGCGTGCCCAGGATCGGCAGGCCCTGCAGTTTCGCGCCGCGCAGGTGCGGGGCGTCATCGAGCAGGCCGACCGGCTCGAAATTGCCGGAACGACGCAGATCGCGGACCAGCGTTTCGGCGGCCTGTCCGGCACCCAGGATCAGCACCCGGCGCGCGCTCGAATCGGACTGCAGCGCCTGGTAGTCCTTCCATGCGCGATACAGCAGGCGCGGCGCGCCCAGCAGGGCCGACAGCGCGAAGGGATAGATCACCAGCACCGACATCGGCACGCCGTTGAAGCGCTTCCACATCAGCACCAGGACGATGGCGACCATGCCGATGAAGCTGGCTTTGAAGATGTTCAGCAGGTCGCTGACGCTGGCAAACCGCCACAGGCCGCGATACAGGCCGACGCGCCAGAACACCAGTCCCTGCAGCAGCAGGACCAGGGTGGTATCGACATTCCACAACGGCAGCGCAGGCGCGTCCGGCAGGATCGAGTAACGACCGGCGTGGAGCAGCTGCCAGCATGCCCAGACCATGAACAGGTCGTGGCAGACAATGGCCGTACGCGGCAACAGGCCGAGGATTCTATCCCGCCAGGGTGAAGACATATTTCAAGGAGTTCCTTGTCGGTGGCGCATTCCATTGCGCAGGAGGAGCCACAGCATGCTCAGCGTGATGAACCAAGCAATTGCCACGACAGCCTCCCACCTCGGCTGCAGATTCGAACTGACATTGAACACTGTAATGCTGAATAGGCCCAAAACAAAGTACATCCCTGTCACCAGGGCGTGGCTGGCTCCTGCCTGCACAGCGCGCTGATAGACGTGCTGGGTGTGGGGTTCCATCCAGCGTTGTCCGGAAATGATGCGCGCCAGCAGTGTGAAGCCCGCGTCCACGAGGAACGGTGACAGCGGCACCAGCAGGAGGATCCAGTTGATGTCCGTGCGCAGGCTGGCCACTGCCACAACGGCCGCCACCGCGTAGCCCAGCGCTCCGCTGCCGACATCCCCGAGGAAGATGCGTGCGCGCGGAAAGTTGAAGGGCAGGAAACCCACGCAGGCCAGCCCGAGGGCGATGGCCAGCAATGACCACGGCCAGGGCAGCACCGGAGCGAACCCCAGCGCGACCACGATGGCCTGGCTGCTGGCAATGCCGTTGATGCCATCCATGAAGTTCCAGATGTTGATCAACGAGGCGGTGAAGAACAGCACCAGCAGGGCCAGCAGCCAGCTGCCGCCGTGGATCTTCACCAGCCCGGCCAACAGGCCGGCAGCAATGAAATGAACAAGCAGCCTGCGCATGGCCGGCAGCGGGCGATGGTCGTCCCACCAGCCGATGCCCGCGACCAGCAGCAGGCCGGCAGCGGCGACCAGCAGGCTCGGCATGGCCTGCGGCCACGCCCACATGGCCACGGCTGCGGTGGCCAGCAGGCTGATGACAATGGCGATGCCGCCGCCACGTGGCGTGGCGACGCTATGGCTGCGGCGTTCCCCGGGGTGGTCCATCAGCTGCCGGCGCAGCGCGTAGCCGCGCGCCGCCCAGGTCAGGGCCGCGCTCAGCAGGGCCAACGCCAGCAGCGCGCCCATCACGAGCCAGGGCATGATTCAGAGCACCGCGTAGTTCAGCAGCGGCTTGACCGTACCCCATTCCTTGCAGCTCGGGCACTGCCAGTGGTGGGTGCGCGCACCGAAGCCGCAGCGTGTGCAGCGGTAGGCCGGATTGCGCACCAGCAGCTGGTCGGTGATGTGCTTGAGATCGTGCAGGGTGGCCGTGGAATCGGCACCTTCGGCGAGGGTCAGGTCGATCAACGCCGATTCGCCGCGCACCGAGGGGCGGTCCTTGAGCTGGCGGCCCAGATAGGCGCGCGCAGGGGCGACACCTTCCTGTTCCTCCATCAGCCGGGTCAGCGCCAGCACCGGCGCGATACCGCGGTAGTGCTCGGTCATTTCCGAAAGGAAGGCGCGGGCGCCGCCCAGGTCGCCGAC
Source organism: Stenotrophomonas sp. RS-48 (assembly GCF_030053245.1). Classification (NCBI taxonomy): domain Bacteria; kingdom Pseudomonadati; phylum Pseudomonadota; class Gammaproteobacteria; order Lysobacterales; family Lysobacteraceae; genus Stenotrophomonas; species Stenotrophomonas sp. RS-48. Next base: position 20,297 of record NZ_JASGBV010000043.1, on the reverse strand, counting down.
CTTGCGGTAGTTCTGCATCAGCGCCGGCAGCAGTTCCGGCAGATACTCCGGGTCATTGCGCGCAGCGCGCTCGAAGGCTCGCACCGCCGCTTCGGGATTGCCGGCATCGCTCTCCAGGCGTCCTTCGATGATGCCGGCGCGCACCGACATCGCATCGGCCTGGTAGGCACGGGCAATGGCCGCCCTCGCCTCTTCCAGCTTGCCGGCGCCACGGAAGCGTTCGGCCAGCTCGCACTCGAACTGCCCGATCAGCTTGCCCATCGGCTCGCCGGTGACATCCTCGAAGCGGGTGGCGTTGTCGATCGCCTTCTCCCAGTCGCGCTCGGCCTGGTAGATCCCGATCAGGTGCTTGAGCGCCTGCGGCGCACGCTGGTCCAGCTGGGCCAGCTCGGTGAACACGGTTTCGGCGCGGTCCAGCAGGCCGGACTTCATGTAGTCCTCGCCCAGCGCCAGCAGCGCCTGCACGCGCTGCGCATCGCTCAGATCGTTGCGGTTGACCAGGCCCTGGTGCAGGCGGATGGCGCGGTCCACTTCGCCGCGGCGACGGAACAGATGGCCCAGCGCGACCTGGGTCTCGAAGGTTTCCTTGTCGAGCTCGGCGATGTGCAGGAACAGCTCGATGGCCTTGTCCGGCTGCTCGTTGAGCAGGTAGTTCAGGCCACGGAAGTAGGTGCTGGACAGTCGGCTGACCTGGTTGTCACCGTGGCGCTGACCGCCACGCCGTCCGATCACCCAGCCGGCCAGGGCGGCCAGCGGCACGAACAGGAAAAACCAGAACCACTCGGTGACGAAATCCATCTTCGATCAACGTCCGTCAAAAGATTGGGGGGAAGCGGCCGGTGCCGGCGTCGCGGCAGCGGACTTGTTGGCGCGGCGCAGCTGGCTGTAGAGCGGAACGACCACGCTCACCAGCACCAGGCCGGCGCCGACCACCACGCCCACCAGCAGGGCGGCGATCAATGCCACGCCGACGGAGGTATGCAGCTCGGTGAACAGCAGGTTGATCGACATCGCGGTCATGTTGACCGCACCGATGATCAATCCAAGGATCAGCACCGCCAGCAGGACCAGCAGACGAAAGACCTTCATGCGACAGCTCCAGGGGCGGGAGACCGTAGCTTATCCGACTCGCGGCTGGATTCGCACGCGGTGGCGCGACGGGACGCTCAGGCGGGATCGGCGTCCAGCGGCAGCACGCTGCTGACCCGCTCGCGCAGTTCCTTGCCCGGCTTGAAATGGGGAACGTGCTTGCCCGGCAGGGCAACCGATTCACCGGTCTTGGGGTTGCGACCCAGGCGCGGCGGGCGGTAGTGCAGCGAGAAGCTGCCAAAACCGCGGATTTCGATGCGATCCCCGACAGAGAGGGAACCGCCCATCATTTCCAGCAACGACTTCACCGCCAGATCGACATCATCGGCCTTCAGGTGCGCCTGACGGCGCGCAAGGATTTCGATCAGTTCGGATTTGGTCATCACCGGCTCACATCAGGGGCATTTCAGCCTGAAACGGCCCGGGCAGTGCCCGGGCCGTCCAGGAAACAACGAACAACGGGCCCGATTACTCGGACTTGCTACCGTTCAGCTGGGCACGCAGCAGCGCGCCGAGCTGGGTGGTGCCACCCGAAGCGGACTGGTATTCCTCCAGCACTTCGCGCATTTCCGCGTCGTCCTTGGCCTTGATCGACAGCTGCAGGGTACGGCCCTTGCGGTCCATGCCCACGAACTTGGCTTCGACCTTGTCGCCGACCTTCAGGTGCTGGGTGGCGTCGTCAACGCGCTCGTTGGCGATGTCGCGAGCCGAAACGTAGCCTTCGATGCCGTCGGCCAGTTCGATCACGGCGCCCTTGGCGTCGACTTCCTTCACCACGCCTTCGACCTTGGAGCCCTTCGGATTGGCCGCCATGTACTGGCCGAACGGATCCTGCTCCAGCTGCTTCACGCCCAGGGAGATGCGCTCGCGCTCCGGGTCGACGGCCAGGACGACGGCGTCCAGGGTATCGCCCTTCTTGAAGTTGCGAACGACGTCTTCGCCGGTGGTGTTCCAGCTGATGTCGGACAGGTGGACCAGGCCATCGATGCCGCCGTCCAGGCCGATGAAGATGCCGAAGTCGGTGATCGACTTGATCTGGCCGGACACCTTGTCACCCTTCTTGTGGGTGGCAGCGAAGGTTTCCCACGGATTGGCGGCAACCTGCTTCATGCCCAGCGAGATGCGGCGACGCTCTTCATCGACGTCCAGCACCATCACTTCGACTTCGTCACCGACCTGCACGACCTTGGACGGGTTGACGTTCTTGTTGGTCCAATCCATCTCGGAGACGTGCACCAGGCCTTCGACGCCCGGCTCGATCTCGACGAACGCGCCGTAATCGGTGACGTTGGAGACCTTGCCGAAGACGCGGCTGTTGGCCGGGTAACGACGGGCGATGTTGTCCCACGGATCTTCGCCCAGCTGCTTCAGGCCCAGCGAAACGCGGTTGCGCTCGCGGTCGAACTTCAGCACGCGCACGTCCAGCTCGTCGCCGACGTTCACGACTTCGGACGGATGGCGCACGCGCTTCCATGCCATGTCGGTGATGTGCAGCAGGCCGTCGATACCGCCCAGGTCCACGAACGCGCCGTAGTCGGTCAGGTTCTTGACGACACCCTTCAGGATCGCGCCTTCCTGCAGCTTGTCCATCAGCTGCTCGCGCTCTTCCGAGTGCTCGCTTTCGACGACAGCCCGGCGCGAGACCACGACGTTGTTACGCTTGCGGTCCAGCTTGATGAGCTTGAATTCCAGCTCCTTGCCTTCCAGGTAGGCCGGATCGCGCACCGGGCGCACATCGACCAGGGAACCCGGCAGGAAGGCGCGGACATCCTTGATGTCCACGGTGAAACCACCCTTGACCTTGCCACTGATGCGGCCGGTGATGGTTTCGTTCTTTTCCAACGCTTCTTCCAGCTCGTCCCACACCATCGCGCGCTTGGCCTTCTCGCGCGACAGGACGGTTTCGCCGAAGCCGTTCTCGATGGAGTCGAGGGCGACCTTGACGATATCGCCTTCGGCGACATCGATCTCGCCAGCGTCGTTACGGAACTGTTCGATCGGCACGATGCCTTCGGACTTCAGGCCAGCGTTGATCACCACGACGTCGCCGCGGACTTCAACAACGGTACCGCTGACGATGGCGCCCGGCTTCAGCTTGGCCAGATTGGCCTGGCTGGCTTCAAACAGTTCGGCAAATGATTCGGTCATTAGATTTACTCTGTTGGACACATGGGTCGGTGGCGTCCCTTCGGGGATGGGCGACCGCCCGCCTGTTGGTCGACCCCGGAAAAGCAGGTCGTGTGTGAAGTAGGAAAACCGCCACGCATCATTGCGCGACGGAGCTTGTACAGCACTGCTATTGCGCGACCACCACCGATGCGGCTGGCAGTGCTCCCGCGCGAACGGATCAGGCAGCCGGAACCGGAAGCAGATCCATCACTCGGGCAACGACATCTGCGATGCCGATGCCTGTGGTGTCGATGAGGACGGCATCGTCTGCCGGCTTCAGGGGCGCCACGGTACGCTGAGCATCACGGGCGTCGCGGGCCATGATCTCGCGCAGGAGGTCATCAAAGTTAACAGAAACCCCCTTGTCTTTCAACTGCTTATGCCGGCGCTCGGCGCGCTCTTCGGCACTGGCGGTCAGGAACACCTTGTAGGGGGCATCCGGGAAGATCACCGTACCCATGTCGCGACCGTCCGCGACCAGGCCCGGCAACTCCCTGAATGCGCGCTGCCGCTCCTTCAGGGCCGCCCGGACTTCGGGAATGGCCGCGATGGCCGACGCCAGCGCGCCGGTGGTCTCCAGCCGCAGTTCGTCGGTGGCATCGCTGCCATTGACCAGGACCCGCATCGCATCACCCTGTTCAACAAACTGAACATGGGTATCGAACGTGCACCGCACCAGTGCCGAGGCGTCAGAGGTATCGATGTCGGCCCAGCTGGCGGCCACGCCCACCGCCCGGTACAGGGCGCCTGAATCCAGGTAATGCCAGCCCATCCGGCGCGCCACGATGCGGCTGATGGTACCCTTGCCGGCCCCTGATGGGCCGTCGATGGTCAGGACGGGAGCGAGTGGATTCATGGGGGTCCCAGTACGTGTGAAGGGGGCATTCTAGCCCCTGCCAGACACCCCGCGACGGATCTTTTGTGCAACCACTTGAAACCATGAGGAAAAGCCCGGTAGAATGGCGGGCTTGAACGAGCGTCAACTGCCGATTGTCTTTCGCATATCGCGGCCACGCTCCACCCGAACAACTACTGTTTACGCCGAGGTATGCCATGAAAGTCCTGTCCTCCCTGAAGTCGGCGAAGGCCCGTCACCGTGACTGCAAGGTCGTCCGTCGCCGTGGCAAGATCTTCGTGATCTGCAAGTCGAACCCGCGTTTCAAGGCGCGTCAGCGCTGAGCCCAACAGCCTTCGTGGCTGCGGCTGGTCCCGCGCGGGACCGACCCGATGCAAAAAGCCGCCTTCGGGCGGTTTTTTGTTTATGCGGCTTTTTCCTGCCGATTTTGCTGTAATCGCCTTTCTTGACCACTGGGGAGTAGATCGAGATGAAGCGTTACCTGTCCACCCTGGCCGTGCTGGCCACTCTGGCTGCCGCCACGCCGGCCCTGGCCGACACTCTGCTTGTCGACCGCGCCCGCGAGAAGCCGGCCGGCGCCCTGCCCCTTCGTGGCCAGTCCATGCAGCAGGTGCAGAGCCAGTTCGGTGCGCCCAGCGAGCAGCTGCAGCCGCGCGGCGGGCAGAAGCGGCAATGGCCGACCATCAACCGCTGGGTGTACCCACAGTTCACTGTCTACTTCGAGAAGCAGAAGGTGATCGACGTGGTGGCCAACCAGGCGGACCCGAACGAAATCGGCCCGAAACCGCCGATCCGTTGACCCCTTTACCCGCCCCGGGCGGGCCTGTGTAGCGAGACCATGAACCAGACCCTTCGTTTTCCTGCCGAGTGGGAAGCCCAGAGCGGCGTCCTGATTGCCTGGCCCACCGCCGATACCGACTGGGCCGACCGCCTGGGACAGGTGGAGGAAACCTATATCGCACTGGTTGCAGCGATCACCCGCTTCCAGCCGGTGCTGATCTGCGTGGCCGATGACGATGTGGAGACCTATGCCGAAATGCGGCTGCGCTCCAACCGCATCGACATGGACAGGGTGCACTTCACCACGGCGGCCTACGACGACACCTGGCTGCGCGACTCGGGCCCGATCACCCTGCGACGTGCCGACGGCGGTTTCCAGCTGCTGGACTTCCGCTTCACCGGCTGGGGCGGCAAGTTCGATGCCACCCTCGACGATCAGCTGGTGGGCGCGCTCGACCAGGCCGGCGTTTTCAACGACGCGCCGGTGCGCAGCATCCCGTTCGCGCTGGAAGGCGGCGCCATCGAAACCGACGGTGAAGGCACCCTGCTGACCACCTGGAAGTGCCTGCACGAACGCCACCCGGATCGTGACCGCGCCAGCCTGAGCACCGACCTCGCCGACTGGCTGCAGCAGGAGCGCGTGCTGTGGCTCGACCACGGCTACCTGGAAGGCGACGATACCGATGCCCACATCGATACCCTCGCCCGCTTCGCCTCGGCGGACAGCATCGTCTACCAGGCCTGCGACGACGAGAACGACTCGCACTACGCCGAGCTGCAGGCGATGGGCAGGGAACTGGCTGCGCTGCGCACCCGTGACGGTCAGCCATACCGCCTGTTCCCGCTGCCGTGGGCACAGCCGGTGATCGACGAAGGCCGCCGCCTGGCGGCCTCGTACGCCAACTACCTGATCGTCAACGGCGCGGTGCTGATGCCGGCGTACGGTGATCCGGCCGACGATCTGGCCCGCGACGTGCTGGCCAAGGCCCATCCGGGCCGCGAGATCGTCCAGGTGCCCTGCCGCTCGCTGATCTGGCAGAACGGCAGCCTGCACTGCATCACCATGCAGCTGCCGGAAGGCCTGCTGAAGGCGTAGCACGATGCGGTAGCGCCGGGCCACGCCCGGCGAGCACAGCGGCATTCGGTTCGTACGCCGGGCATGGCCCGGCGATACCGGCTGCGTGCACCTGTTCAGCGGCCGACACGCTGCGGCATCGCATACGCGCTAACATGCGGGTTTTCCCCCGCAGGAACACCCGCATGAACTCGCGCAGCCCGCTTACCGTCGCCCTGATCCAGGAGCGCAACCACGGCGATGCCGCCGCCAATCTGGCGGTGATCGAGGCACGCGTGGCCGAAGCGGCAGCGCAGGGCGCCAAGCTGGTGCTGCTGCAGGAACTGCACAACGGCCCCTACTTCTGCCAGCACGAGTCGGTTGACGAGTTCGATCTGGCCGAACCGATCCCGGGCCCGAGCACCGAGCGCCTGGGTGCGCTGGCGAAGAAGCATGGCGTGGTGCTGGTCGGTTCGCTGTTCGAGCGCCGCGCCGCCGGCCTGTACCACAACACCGCGGTGGTGTTCGAGAAGGACGGCACCCTGCTCGGCAAGTACCGCAAGATGCACATCCCGGACGATCCGGGTTTCTACGAGAAGTTCTACTTCACCCCGGGCGACATCGGCTTCACCCCGATCGACACCTCGGTGGGCCGCCTGGGCGTGCTGGTGTGCTGGGACCAGTGGTATCCGGAGGCGGCGCGCCTGATGGCGCTTGCCGGCGCCGAACTGCTGCTGTACCCGACTGCGATCGGCTGGGACCCGGACGACGTGCAGGACGAGAAGACCCGCCAGCGCGATGCCTGGGTACTGAGCCACCGTGGCCATGCCGTCGCCAACGGCCTGCCGGTGCTGAGCTGCAACCGCGTCGGCCATGAGGCCTCGCCGCTGGGCGCGTCGGGCATCCAGTTCTGGGGCAACAGCCACGTGCTCGGCCCGCAGGGCGAGTTCCTGGCCGAAGCCGGCACCGATGCCGCTGTGCTGGTATGCGACGTCGACCTGCAGCGCAGCGAGCACGTGCGCCGCATCTGGCCGTTCCTGCGCGATCGCCGCATCGATGCCTACGGCGATCTGCTCAAGCGCTACATCGACTGAACCGGAGCCGCGCATGGCCGTCCTCATCCGTGATGCCGGCCCTGCCGACATCGCCGCGATCACCGCGATCTACGCGGTCGAAGTGACCGACTTCGTCAACACGTACGAGTACGACATCCCGGACCAGGCCGAGATGCTGCGCCGCATGCGCGACATCATCGACCGCGGTTTTCCCTATCTGGTCGCCGAGATCGACGGCCAGGTCGCCGGCTACGCCTACGCCAACACCTACCGCACGCGCATTGCCTACCAGTGGACCGTGGAGAACTCGGTCTATGTCGATGCACGGTTCCAGGGCCAGGGCGTCGGCACCGGCCTGTTGCAGGCGCTGATCGACGCATGCGTCGCACGTGGCTTCCGGCAGATGGTGGCGGTGATCGGCGAACCGACCAATACCGCTTCGATCAGGCTGCACGAGCGTTTCGGCTTCGAGCTGGTCGGCGTGTTCCGCGGCCTCGGCCGCAAGCACGGCCGCTGGCTGGACACCGTGCAGATGCAACGCGCGCTCGGCGACGGCGCCGACACCGCACCTTCCAATGAATGACTCCATGACCGAAATCCTTCCCGAGACCGACGACGATCTGTTCGCCGGCCAGCCGGTGCGCGTCGTTGAACGCGACGGCGTGCGCTACACCCTGCTGGGCACCGCCCACGTTTCCCACGCCAGCGTCGAGGCGGTGGAGAAAGCAATCAACAGCGGCCGCTTCGATGCCGTCGCGGTCGAACTGGACCCCCAGCGCCTGCAGGCCCTGAGCGATCCGGACACGTTGGCCAAGCTGGACCTGGTCGAGGTGATCCGCAAGGGTCGAGTTGCCCTGTTCGCCGCCAACCTGGCGCTTTCCGCCTACCAGCGTCGTCTGGCCGAACAGCTCGGCATCGAGCCGGGTGCGGAACTGAAGCGCGCCGTCGAACTGGGGCGTGAGCGCGGCCTGCCCGTCCACCTGATCGACCGCGAGGTGGGCCTGACCTTCCGCCGCGCCTCGCAGCGGCTGGGCTTCTTCGGCAAGCTGAAGCTGGTTGCGGGCCTGGGCGCCGGCCTGTTCTCATCGGAAGAGGTGGGCGAAAACGAAATCGAGAAGCTCAAGCAGGGCGACATGCTGGAGTCGAGCTTCGGCGAGTTCGCGACCGAGAATCCCGCGCTGTACGAAACCATCATCGGTGAGCGCGACCGCTACATGGCCACGCGCCTGCGCGAAGAACACGACCCGCGGCAGCGCGAAGTGCTCGCGGTGGTCGGCGCCGGCCATCTGGCGGGCCTGGCGCGGTACCTCGAAACGGATACCGATGCACCGGCACCGTTGCGCGCCGAACTCGAAGCCGTGCCGAAGAAGCGCAACATCCCGTGGTTCACGCTGGGCATTCTCGCCATCGTAATCACCGGCATCGCGGTCGGCTTCTATCGCGGGGGCCTGGGCGTGGGTACCGAACTGCTGGCCACCTGGGCGATGTACACCGGCGGCCTGGCCGGCCTCGGCTGTCTGCTGGCCGGCAGTCACCCGCTGAGCATTCTCACGGCGATCGTGGTCGCCCCGTTCAAGCCGTTCCGGCTCAGCATTCCCACCGGCGCGTTCTCGGCGCTGGTCGAGGCACGCCTGCGCAAGCCGGCGTACCAGGATTTCCTGCAGCTGCGCGACGATGCACAGTCGTTGAAGGGCTGGTACCGCAATCGGGTCACCCGCGTGGTGCTGACGTTCATGCTGACCAATCTCGGCAGCATGCTCGGCCTGTGGCTGACCGGCTTCCAGGTGTGGGGCAAGGTCGCAGGTTGATTGCAACGCCCCGCCGGGCATGGCCCGGCGCTACCGCGTGGCGGCGAATTGCGACACCCGGCGATACCGCGAGGCGGTGATGGTAGCGCCGGGGCATGCCCGGCGAAAAAAGGGGGAGGCCGCCCCACTACGACCGGCCTCCCCACACCACAACACGTTGTCGTTCCCCGTAGTCGGACAAGCTCGACGCTAGGCGGCCGTTGCCGCCACCTTTTCAAGGCCGCGCGCGCGGCGGATCAGCCGCGTCACGGCATTGCGCAGGTCGTCCAGCACCGCGTAGATCGTCGGCAGGAACAGCAGGCTGACCACGGTCGAGAACGCCAGTCCACCGGCGATGGCACGGGCCATCGGCGCGTACTCCGGGCCGTCGCCGAACATCTGCGTGTTGGTCAGCGAAATCGGCACCATCGCCAGGATCGCCGTTCCCATGGTCATCATGATCGGGCGCAGGCGCTCGCGTGAACCCTCCACCAGCGCCTGGGTACGCCCCATGCCGCTGCGCCGGAGGTTGTTGATGTGCTCGATCATCACGATGCCGTTGTTCACCACCACGCCCATCAGCACCAGGATGCCGATGAAGGACATGATTCCGAACGAGGTGCCGGTGATCCAGAACAGCCAGAACACGCCGAAGATCGAGAACAGCACGCCGCTCATGATCGCCGCCGGGAACAGCAGCGATTCGAACACCGCCGCCATCACCACGTAGATCATCACCAGCGCGATGAGCAGGTTGAACACCATCTGCTGCATCGCCTCGTCATCGTTGCCATAGTCGCCGCCATCGAAGGTGTAGCCATAGCCGGCCGGGAAGCTCATCGGCTTGAGTACGGCCTCGATCGCCTTGCGTCCGTCCGGTGCGGTGATCTTCTCGGCCAGGTTGGCCTTGATCGTCAGCGTGGTCTGCCGGTTGGTTCGGCCGATCTGGGTGGCGGACGAACCGACATCGACGCTGACCAGACTCAGCAGCGGCACGCTGCGGCCGTCGCCGGTACGCACGCTGAAGCCGGCCAGGTCCTCCGGACTGCTCTGCTCGGCCCCGGCGAAGCGCACCCAGACCGGCACCTCGTTGTCGCCTCGCCGGAACTCACGCATCGGTGCACCGCGCAATGCCAGGCCGACAAAGCTGGCCACCTGCTCGGCGTTGAAGCCGAAGGCGGCGGCACGCTCGCGATCGACGCGCACCTTGAGTTCACCGCCCTTCTCGCCATTGTCGATGCGCACGTCGCGCAGCTCCGCACGCTGGGCCAGCAGGGGCAGCACTTCCTGGCCGATTTCCTGCAACATGCTGCTGGAATCGCCGATCAACTGCACCTGCACGCCCTGGTTGCCGCCACCACCATCACCGCCCTGGTTGCCGACGAAGTAGTCGGTACGCGCGGACTTCGGCAGGCCCTTGCGCAGCTCCTCCTGCAGTGACTTGATGTCCTTGGCGTACTTCTCGTCCAGGGTGACAACCGTCGAGCTGCCTTCCTGCTCGCTGTACCAGGAGTACACCTGCTTGACGTGCAGGCGCTCACGGTTCCCGTCGATCCAGTTCTCCACCCGAGCCACTTCCTCGGACATCTGCCGGTAGGTGTAGGCACCCTTCCACATGTAGCCGATGAAGATGTCCTTGCCACCTTCACCACCGAACATGTCCACCTTGGTCAGTTTCATCGGCACCAGGCTGACGGCCACCACCAGCACGATGCCCAGCAGGCTCCAGCCACGATGGTGCAGCGACCAGTCCAGCACCTGCGCGTAGCGCCGCTGCAGGCGCGCGATCAGGCCGGTCTGCGAGTGCACGAGCTTGGGCGTGGCCATGCGCGCAGACAGCATCGGAATCAGGCTGACCGCCACCAGCCAGGACGCCAGCAGCGATACCGAAATGGTGATCGCGATCTGTGCCATGAAGATGCTGATGTTGTTGGTCTCGCCGAACAGGTTCGGCACGAACACGATGCAATGGCACAGGGTGCCGGCGCTGAGCGCGATGGCGACGTTGCGGGTGCCGATGATCGAGGCCAGCCGTGGCTGTCCCGGCATGCGCTCGCGCTCCTGGTAGATGCTCTCCACCACCACCACGGCGTTGTCCACCAGCATGCCCACCGCCAGCAGCAGGCCCATCATGGTCAGGATGTTCAGCGTCACCCCGACGAAGTACATTAAGCCCAGGGTGATGGTGAAGCAGATCGGGATGGCCAGCGTCACCATCAGCGTGGACGGCCAGTGGCGCAGGAAGAAGAACAGCACCGTCACCGACAGGATCAGGCCCACCGCACCGGCTTCGGCCAGCTCCAGCAGCGAGGAGGTCACCGCCTTGCCCTGGTTGTCGATGACCTTGATCTGCACATCGCGCATCGAGGCCTGTGCGCGGATCGCTTCGACTTCGGCCAGCGCCGCGCGCGAGACGTCGACCAGATTGGCGCTGCGCTCCTTGAAGATGTCCAGGCCCACTGCCGGGTTGCCATCCAGGCGGCGGCCATAATTCATCCGCGCCGGCTTCAGCCGCACATCGGCGATGTCACCCAGCCGCAGGCCCTTGGCGTTGATCACCAGATCGCGCAGTTCCTGCAGGTCGGTGATCTCGCCGACCGGTTGCACGCGCACACGCTGGCCGTTGTCATCGATCTGCCCGGCCGAGATCGAAAAGTTCAGCGTGCGCAACCGTTCGCTCAGCTCGTTGATGCTCAGCCCGTGCGCGTTGAGCCGGTTGGGATCGATCGCGATCTCGACTTCATTCGGCGGTGCACCGGTGATGTCCACGCGCGCAACGCCCGGAATGCGCTCGATGCGCCGCTTGAACTCGCGGTCGAGCATGTCATAGGCGGTCGTCAGGTCGGTGGTGCTGGCCAGGCGCACCTTCAGCACCGGCTGGTCGCTGCTGGACCACTTGAACACGTTGTAGCGCTGCAGGTCGTCAGGCAGGTCGCTGCGGATCGCATCGATACGTTCGCGCGCGTCCGAAGCGGCGATGGCGATGTCACGGTCCCAGTCGCTGAACTCGATGAAGATCAGCGCCGCTTCGGACGTGGCCGAGGAGCGCATGCGCTTGATCCCGGTCATCGTTGCCAATGACTCTTCCACCGGCCGGATGATGGTCCGCTCCACTTCTTCCGGTGTCGAGCCCGTGTACGGAATCTGCACGAACAGGAACGGCGCGGAGATGTCCGGCAGAGCCTCCAGTGGCAGCCGGAATGAAGCGATCAGGCCGATCACCACCAGCGATACGAAGCACATGATGGTGGTGACCGGACGGCGGATGGAGAACTCGGCGACACTCATGCCGGCTCCTCGCCGCCGACGCGGCCACCTTCTGCGATTCGCAGTCCGTCGCCGGCGTGCTTGCGGCCGCGTTCGCGGTAGTAAGCGTCGCCGCGGCGATCCATCAGGTCGTAGACCACCGGGATCACCAGCAGGGTCAGCAGGGTGGAGACCAGCAGGCCGCCGATGACGGTGATCGCCATCGGCGCACGTACTTCAGCGCCCTCGCCCATCGCCACCGCCAGTGGCAGGAAGCCGAACAGCGTGCACAGGGTGGTCATGATGATCGGACGCAGGCGCGAGCGCGCGCCTTCCACCAGCGCCTCGTGTTTGGCCACGCCGGCCTCGCGCAGCTGGTTGACCTTGTCGATCAGGATGATCGCGTTCTTGGTGACCAGTCCCACCAGCAGGATCAGGCCGATGAACACCACCACCGAGATCGGCTTGCCGGTCAGCATCAGCGCCAGGATCGCGCCGACCAGCGCCAGCGGGATGGTGAACAGGATCACGAACGGATGCAGCAGCGATTCGAACTGCGACGCCATCACCAGATAGACCAGGAAGATCGCCAGTCCGAAGGCGAAGATCAGCGACGTTGCCGCCTGCGCCAGTTCCTCACCCTGGCCGCCGATATGCAGGCCGACGCCCGCACCAAGCGGCTGTTCGGCGACCATCTGCTGCACTTCGCGCATGGCCGCGCCCAGATCGATGTCACGCAGGTTGGCCGAGACCACCGCGACGCGGGTCTGATCGGCACGGTGGATCTCGCTCGGACCGGTGGTGGCCACCACGTCGGCCACGGCGTCCAGGGTGACCGGACGGGTACTGCCCGGGTTGACGATCAAGCGGCGGATGCTCTCCACGCTGGCCCGGTCGCCTTCCTGTGCCCGTACCAGCACGTCGATCTTGCGGTCGCGGAAGCTGTAGCGGGTGGCCACGTCGCCGCGCACCTTCTTCACCACGACGTCGGCGATCTGGCGGGTGGTCAGGCCCAGCGCACCGGCGCGCTCCTGGTCGAAGCGGATCTGGATCTCCGGGAAGCCCTCCTCCACCGTCGACTTCACGTCGGCGTAGTGCGCATTGCCGCGCAGCAGGGCAGCCAGCCGCTGGCCGGCCTGCTCCAGCGTGGCCATGTCCTGACCACGCAGTTCGATTTCCAGCGGCGTGGAGAAACTGAACAGTGCCGGCCGCGCGAAGTCGACCTGCGCGCCGGGGTGCCCGGCCATGGTGCCACGCAGGCGCTCGGTGATGGCCGCTTCGGTGCGCGCATCCCCACCGCCTTCCATCACCACGGTCAGCTTGCCGATGTTCTCACCGCTCTCGGTCGGGCTTGCGTCCAGCCGGGTACCGCTGCCACTGACGCCGTACAGCGAGGCCACGCCCTCGCCCTTCCCGTGCGCCAGCTGCAGTTCGCGGACCAGTGCATCGGTCTGCTTCAGCGGCGTGCCGGCCGGCAGCTTGACGGTCATCTCGAAGCGGTCCTGCGCCAGCTGCGGGATGAGGTCGGCGCCCAGCATCGGCACCAGCGCCATGGTGGCTGCAAACGCCAGCGCGGCCAGGCCCAGCACCTTGCCGGGGTGCGCCAGCGCGCTCGGCAACAGCCGCAGGTAGCCACGTTCGGCCCCCGCATACGGCTTCATCGCGATATCGCTGGCCTTGCGCATGACCGGACCGATCACGGCGGCAACGCCGCGGCAGGCACGCACCACCAGCCAGGCCAGCGCATAGAAGGTCCAGCGCACCGCAGCGACGAAGCCACGACGGCCGGCTGCAACGGGCTTCTGCCAGCGACGCTGCGGCTGCCACGCCTCGCTGGCGGGCTCTTCGGGGAACGCCAGCGGCGGCCGCCCCTTCAGCGAACTGAGCATCGGAATCAGTGTCATCGATACCAGCAGCGAAATGGCGATGGCGATCGCCACGGTCAGCGCCTGGTCGCGGAACAGCTGGCCGGCGATACCGTCGACGAACACCAGTGGCAGGAACACCGCGATGGTGGTCAGGGTGGAGGCGACCACCGCCATGCTCACTTCGCGGGTGCCTTCGATCGCGGCCTGCAGGATGCCCAGTCCGCGCTCGCGCGCCTTGGCGATGCTCTCCAGCACCACGATCGAATCGTCCACCACCAGGCCCGTCGCCAGCGCCAAGCCGCCCAGCGACATGACGTTCAGGCTGAGACCCAGCTGGCCCATGAAGAAGAACGTGGCGATGATCGACACCGGCAGCGACAGGCTGATGACGAACGTGCTCCAGCCATCGCGGAGGAACAGGAAGATGATCAGGATCGCCAGCAGGCCGCCGATCACCGCATCCTTCTTGACGTCGCTGATCGCATGCTCGATGAAGCGCGACTGGTCCTCGATGGTGGTCAGTTCGGCATCGCCGGGGAACGTGCCCTTGATCTGCTCCAGACGCTTGCGCAGCGCTTCTGCGGTGGCGACGGTGTTGGCGTCGCCTTCCTTGTAGATCGCCAGCTCGACCGATTCCTTGCCGCCCAGGCGGATGATCGCTTCACGCTCCTTGTAGCCCTGGCGCACGGTGGCCACGTCCTTCAACCGGACAGGAACGCCATTGGCGACCACGCTGGAGCCACCGCCGGACGATGCGCTCTGTGCGGCCGAGGCTGCGGCGATGGCCGCAGCGGAACCGGTGGAGGCGGCAATGTTGAACATCTGCTGCAGCGCGGAGTCCGCCGCGCTGCCATTGGACGCCCGGGTGGTGACCAGCAGGTTGCGGATCTCCTCCAGGTCGGCGAACTGGTTGACGGTACGCACCAGGAAGCGCTGCGAGCCCTCTTCCAGCCGACCGCCGGAGATGTTGATGTTCTCGTCCTTCAGGCGCTTGATGACGGTATCGATCGGCAGATTCAGCTGCGCGAGCTTCTGCTGGTCGATGTCGACCTGGATCTCGTCCTCCAGGCCGCCGCCGACCTTGACCGCCGCCACGCCGGTGACCGGTTCCAGCTTCTTCTTCAGATCCTCGTCGGCGTAGCGGCGCAGGATGGTCAGCTCGCGGATGGCGTCGGCATCGCTGGACGGCGCCGCCTTGCTGGACAGCACCAGGCGCATGATCGGCTCGGTGGACGGATTGAAGCGCAGCAGCACCGGGGCCTTCGCCTCCAGCGGCAGATTCAGCGCTTCCATCTTGTCGCGCACCTCCAGGCTGGCCTGGTCCATGTTGGTGCCCCAGGCGAACTCCAGCACCACATCGCTCTGGCCGGTGCGCGAGACCGACTTCAGCTTGCGCAGGTTCTTGACCACGCCCACGGCTTCTTCCACCGGCTGGGTGATCAGGGTTTCGATCTCGGTCGGTGCCGCACCGGTGTATTCGGTGCGTACCGTCAGCGTCGGGTAGCTCAGGTCCGGCAGCAGGTTGACCTTGAGGCTGCCCAGCGCAATCAGGCCGAACAGCAGCAGGGTGACCGTGCACATGGCAATGGTGACGCGGCGGCGGGTAGCGAACTCCACCAGGCCGCCGCGCATGCCGGCGGCGGCGCTTTCGCCGTGGGGCGAAGCACCGTGGTCGTGGTCAGGATGGCTCATTGCCGGCTCCCGGCCTTGTCTGCCGGCTTGGCCGAGGCCGTCGCCGTCTTCGCCTTTGGATCAGCGATCACCTGCACGGCGGTTCCGTCGCGCAGCGCGACCTTGCCCGCGGTGACCACCTGGTCTCCGGCCGCCAGGCCATCACGGATCTCCACCCATGGCCCCTCGGCGTAACCCAGCTTGACCGGAACGCGCGCGACCTTGCCGTCGCGCACCCGGAACACCGCCGGCTCACCATCGTCGAGCAGCGCCAGGCGCGGCACGACCAGGGCGTCGGCACGCTGGTCGTAATCGATGCGGATCCGGCCGAACATGCCCGGTTGCAGGGACTGGGCAGTGCCGTCGAAGGCACTGACAACACGGAACGTGCCGCTGCCCGAATCCACCACCGGTGCGATGCGATCAACGATGCCGGTGAAGCTCTGGCCCGGCAGTGCATCCGCCGACAGGGTCACCGGCTGGCCGGCACGCAGCGTTGCCAGCTCGCGTTCGGGAACGTTGAGGGTGGCTTCCAGGCGCGAGTTGTCGACGATGCGGAAGATCGGCGTGTTGATCTGCACGAAGTTGCCGGTCTTGATCGAGCGCGAGGCGATCACGCCGGAGATCGGTGCGACCACCGTGGTGTACGACAGCTCCAGCGTGGCCAGGCGATACTGCGCGCGCACGTTTTCCAGATCGAAGCGCAGCTGGTCGACATCGGCAGCACTGACCATCTGCTGGCCGACCAGCTTCTGTGCGCGCTGGTAGTTGTTCTCGAGCTTGCGCATCTGTGCCTCGCTCTGGGCAACCGCCAGGCGTGCGCGGTCCGGATCGAGCCGTACCAGCGGCTGCCCCGCGCTGACCCGCTGGCCTTCCTCGACCAGCACCGCCAGCGCCACGCCAGAGGTCTTGGCAACCACCTGCGACTCGGCGCGCGGCTCCAGCGCGGCGGTGCCGGTGTAGCTGGCCGCCACCGCGCGGCGGCTGGCCACCGCGACCTCGACCGGCACGGACTCGACTTTTTTCTCATCCTTGGTTTCGGCGGCCTTGGCCTCGCTGTTGGGGCCCGCGGCGCAACCGCCCAGCATCAGCGTGGTGGAGATCAGCAGGGCGGCGGCGCAGAGTCCGCTGCGGCGGCCATGCAGGAAGATTGGGTGCGACATCGTCAGGTCCCTGGTGGATGCGTGGGCAGGTGTGGTAGCAAAGTAATGCACCACTTCACGGCAACACCATATCCCAAAGGTCATGGTGTCTTCACGCCGCTGGTCGGCCCACCCCCATTTCAGCTAGATGAAACCTGAGGCTATACTCGGGTCGTTCCGTACCCCACGCCGGAACGACCAGACCCGAATCCCCGGAAACGACATCATGCGCCCGCAGCCGCTCGCCGCTTGTCTCGCTCTGGCCGTCCTCCTGCCCCTCGGGGCCGCCGCACAGCCCGCTCCAGCTACCACGACCGCAGCACCCGCCCCAGCCCCGGCACCCGCCGCTGCTGCCGCCGCCGCACCTGCCGGCAATTACGACAATGGCCGGGTGCTGGCCTACACCTGCCAGGGGTGCCATGGCATCACCGGTTACAAGAACGCCTACCCTAGTTACCGGGTACCGAAGATCGGTGGCCAGACCCAGCAGTACCTGACCCAGGCCCTGACCGAGTACCGCCAGGGCAAGCGCCGGCATCCGACGATGCAGGCCCAGTCGATGAGTTTCAGCGAACAGGAGATCGCCGATCTCTCTGTTTACCTGTCCACCGTCAAGTAAGGCCCGCCCATGTCGAAAGCCGCGCATCCACTGCGTCATGCCATCGCCCTGTCCGTCGCCCTGCTGCTGGCGGCCTGCTCGCAGTCACAGGTGGAGAACAGCGAGAAATCCGCCGCCGATCCGGGCCATGCCAGCGGCGAGCACGGCTCTTCATCGTCGGCAGGCCTGCCCACCGGCCGTGAGGCTGCCGGTGAAGCCCGGGCCAAGGTGAAGGGCAAGGCCACCAACCAGAGCTGCATCGATTGCCATGGTGCCGACGGCAACGCCCCGATCGATCCGACCTACCCGAAACTGGGTGGGCAGTACGGTGATTACCTCGCGCATGCGCTGCAGGCCTACCGTTCCGGCGACCGCCAACACGCGTTGATGACGCCGCAGGCGACGGACCTGAGCGATCAGGACATCGCCGACCTGGCGGCGTACTTCGGCAGCCGGCCAAGCCAGCTGCGGGATCTGCACGGGGTCAAATAGGATCAGGGCGCCGTGGCGCCCTTGCATCCCTGGCGCCGGGCCATGCCCGGCGGAACGCCAGAAGCCCGCGCTGTGCGCCCGCGGGGCATGGCCCCGCGCTACCCTTGCACACCGCCAGCGTCGGTCAACGATCAGCCTTCCAGCTCTTCCCAGCGCGCGTACGCGGCGTCCAGTTCGGCCTGCACCTTGGCCAGCTGCTGCGTGTGTGCCGTCACCTCGGCGCTGCTGCGGGTGTAGAACGAGGGATCATTCATCGCTGAGGTGAGGCCTTCGACGTCACCTTCCAGCTTCTCGATCGTCTTCGGCAGCTGCTCCAGTTCGCGCGCTTCCTTGTAGCTGAGCTTGCGCTTGACCGCGGCAGGTTCCGCGGCAGCCACAGGCGCAGCCGCTGCCGCCGGCCTGGCTGCGGCGGGCGCTGCTGCCGCTGCGGTACTGGCCGCGTAGCGCTGCCAGTCGGTATAGCCTCCAACGTACTCGCCGATCACGCCGTCGCCCTCCATCACCAGCGTGGACGTCACCACGTTGTCGATGAAATCACGATCGTGGCTGACCAGCAGCAGCGTGCCGGTGTACTCGCCAAGCAGCTCTTCCAGCAGCTCAAGCGTTTCCACGTCCAGGTCGTTGGTGGGTTCGTCCATCACCAGCAGGTTGGACGGCTGCGCGAACAGCTTGGCCAGCAGCAGGCGGTTGCGCTCCCCACCGGACAGCCGGGTGATCGGCGCGCGCGCGCGCTCGGGCGTGAACATGAAGTCCTGCAGATAGGCATGCACGTGCTTCCGCTTGCCGTTGAACTCGAGGAAATCACGGCCTTCGGCCACGTTCTCGATGGCGCTCCAGTCCTCGCGCAACACGGCACGATACTGGTCGAAATAGGCCACCTGCAGGTTGGTGCCGGCGTTGACCTCGCCCTTCTGCGGCTGCAGTTCACCCAGCAGCAGCTTCAACAGGGTGGTCTTGCCGCTGCCGTTGGGGCCGATCAGGCCGATCCGGTCGCCGCGCAGGATGGTGGTGGTGAAGTCGCAGACCATGGTGCGGTCGCCGAACGCGAACGAAATGTCCTTGACGTCGATGACCTTCTTGCCGGAGCTCACGCCCTGTGCCGCTTCCATCCGGACATTGCCGCTCAGCTCGCGTCGCTGCGACCGTTCGGTGCGCATCGCTTTCAGCCGGCGCACGCGACCTTCATCGCGGGTGCGGCGCGCCTTGATGCCCTGCCGGATCCACACTTCTTCCTGTGCCAGCAGCTTGTCGAAGCGCGCGTTCTCCTGCGCCTGCGCGTTGAGGCGCTCTTCGCGGCGGCGTTCGTAGTTGGCCCAGTCGCCGGGCCAGCTGGTGACCTGGCCGCGATCGATCTCTACGATGCGGGTGGCCAGCGCACGCAGGAAGCGGCGGTCATGGGTGACGAACACCACGCTGCCGCTCCAGCCCTTCAGGAATGCTTCCAGCCAGTCGATGGCTTCGATGTCCAGGTGGTTGGTCGGCTCGTCCAGCAGCAGCAGGTCCGGGCTGGAGACCAGCGCGCGGCCCAACAGGACGCGGCGCTTCATGCCACCGGACAGGCGCGCGAACTCCGCATCGCCATCCAGGTCGAGCTTGGTCAGTGTCTCGGCCACGCGCTGGTCCAGACCCCAGCCATTGGCCGCGTCGATCTTGGCCTGCACCCGGCCGAGTGCATCGCCGTCGAACTCGTCGGCATGGCTGAGGTGGTGGAACTCGGCCAGCCACTGGCCCAGCTCACCCAGGCCATCGGCCACCACGTCGAACACCGAGCCGGCCGCGCCGTGCGGCACTTCCTGTTCCAGGCGGGTCACACGGACGCCCTGCTGGACGCGTACTTCGCCATCATCGGGCTTGTGGTCGCCGGACAGGAGCTTGAGCAGGGTGGATTTGCCGGCGCCGTTGCGGCCGATCAGGGCGATGCGTTCACCCGGCTCGATCGACAGTTCGGCTTTTTCCAGCAACAACGGGCCGCCGACGCTGAAGTCGACGTTCTGCAGAGTAATCAGAGGCATCCGGATATTGTACGGGTTGGGGGCGCCGGCCGGGCTGCTCCCGGAGATCGATCAGCCCACCTCCCCCAGCAACGCCTGCAGACCCGGCAACCATTGCTTGCCGGGGTGGCGCACCAGCCACAGCGTGCGCTGCAGCGCGGGTAGCGGGGTATCCAGCACACGCAGGCGACCCAGTGCCAGCGGCTCCTCCAATGCGTGACGTGACAGGCAGGCCACGCCGAGGCCGGCAATCGCGGCTTGCTTGATCGCCTCGGTATTGCCCAGCTGCAGGGTCTGCGCGAAGCCGCGCAGATGCGGCAGAAGCGCCTGCTCCACGGCCTCGCGGGTGCCGGACCCGGGTTCGCGCAGCAGCCAGCGCGCCGCGCGCAGATCCTCCAGCGACCAGCGCGCCGCCGCGTCGGCGGCGGCAACGATCACCAGCGGATCCTGCTGCCACGCGGTCACCAGCAAACCCCGCTCGTGGCATGGCCCCGCGATC
>NZ_JASGBV010000042.1:0-43281 GCF_030053245.1 Stenotrophomonas sp. RS-48 | reverse complement strand
GGCGCCGCCGGACGACAGATCCAGGGCAACCACCAGCAGAAGACCGGCGATCGGGTGGTGGAACGTCGCTGCGAGCGCGTCTACCGCTGATCGCCGTTTTCCCCTTCCACGTAGTGATGCAACGAACGCCGGCTCCGTGCCGGCGTTTGTCTGTGCTCAGGGGCGCACCCCGCCCGACGGCCTGCCATGCAGCCGCCAGATGGCAAGACCGCCGTAGATCACCAGCAGCGCCGCGAGCGTGGCAAGTTCACGGCTGACTTCGTCCAGGCGTGCGTCCATCTGGTTCAACCGCACCATCAGATTGATGCCGGAGGTGGTCGGCAGCAGCTGCGCCAGCCACACCAGCGGGCGGGGCGTCATCACCACCGGCCAGGAGAGGTTGGCGAGGAAGAACAGCGGAATGGAGGTGGCGATGATGTATTGGAAGGCGCGTTCGCGGGTGCGGAAGAAGCTGCCGATGAACAGCCCGAAGGCCACGGTGGCGGCAACGAACAGCGTGCCGCCCAGCAGCTGGCCCAGCGGATTTCCGCCGCGCGGGTAGTCCTGTACCCAGGCGGTGAAGCCGGCGTAGTAGAACAGGCCGAACAGCCCGATCAGGCCGAAGCCCATCGCCATGCCTGCCAGAGTCGGCAGATCGAAGTGCAGTCGGCGGCCCAGTACCAGACGCCGCCCGCCCAGCAGTACGCCGATGCCCATCAGCAGTGTCTGGTGCACGATCAGTTCGGCCACGCCGGGCACGATGGCGCTGCCATAGCCTTCCTGCGTGTTGTACAGGGGCCGCTGCACGAGAGTGACCGGCGCTGCCTGCGGCGCGCCCATGAACGCGGCCTGGGTCACGGCGGCGTCGCGGCCGAATGTGCCCAGCGCATCGGCGATGCTGCCCAGCACCCAGCTGGCGCGTCCCAGGTAGGCGCCATTGCCCAGCAGGACCAGCTTGGCTGGCTGGCCACGCAGGATGTCGCGCTCCAGGTTCGCGGGGATGAGCACGATGCCTTCGGCATGCCCCGCTTCCAGCTGGCGGCGCGCGCTGTCCAGATCCGCCGGCTGGCCGACCACGCGGGCCACGCGCAGGCCATCGAGGGTGCGCAGCAGTTCGCGGCTGGTGGCACTGTGATCCTGGTCGACCACCAGCACCGGCAGATTGCCGGCCACCTGGTGGCGGTACGCGGCGGGATAGAAGAACGAGTACAGGATGACTGCACCGACCATCACCACGATGGCATAGCGGTCGCCGAGCACCGCCAGCAGGGTCTGCCGCAGGCTGCGCCAGACCGCGCTCATGCGTCGGCCCCGGCCGGTCGCGCGGCCTCCGGGGTGCGGCCGAAAGCGATCAACCGCAGGCTGCCGATGCCGCCGGCCACCACCGACATCAACACCAGCGTGGCCAAGGGCCACAGCGAGACGGACAGCGGTGCGCCGACGAACTGCTGCTCGGTCTGCACCTTGATGTACGCGCTGAGTGGCAGCAGCTGGTGCCAGATGCGGGTGAACAGCGGGCCATCCAGTACCGGGAAGGTGGCACTGGAGAAGGCCAGCGCTGTGCCGATGGTCAGGCCGACCACCGACAGCGCGGTACCCATGTCACGGGCAATGCCGACGAAGAACAACGCATATGCGGCCGTGGCCAGGTAGAACGCCGGCTGCGCAGCCAGCAGCAGGAGCAGACTGCCGGCGATGCCGTCCCCCCGCAGCCATGCGAGGTAGCCGACGCCCAGCGTGCCGTACAACGCGAACAACAGTACGTAGGGCGCGAGCTTGCCGGCGATCGAGGCCCACGGGGTGTCACCGAGCCAGGCCGGCAGGGTGCCATCGCGGATTTCCCGGCCCACGCTTCCGGCCACGGCCAGTGCCAGCACCAGCGATAGGACGGCCGGGAAGATCAGCGGCAGCAGGAACAGCTCATAACTGCGTGCCGGGTTGTAGAGGATGTCGGACTGCACGGCGATCGGGGCGGCGCGCAGCTTTGCGGGCCCCACCTGCAGGCCGATGCGCTCGCGCAGCATGCGTGCATTCCAGGCCGACACCGCATCGGCGATATCGCGCGCGGCCGATTGTCCGGTGGTCATGTAGGTGGCGTTGTAATAAGCGAACACCGTGCCCTGGCGGCCGCGCAGGGCCTGACGGGTCACGTCGCGCGGCACCAGCACCACTGCGAACACCTCCAGGCTGCGCAGCTGCGAGCGCGCGGTGTCCATGTCGGCGGGCTGGCGGGCGACGCGGACCCCCGGGCTGGCATCGAGCATGCGCAGCAATTGCCGGCTGTCGCTGCTGTGATCGAGGTCGACCACGGCGATGGGTACATCGCGCATGACCGATGGCGTGAACATCCAGGCCATCAGTACCAGCATCAGCAGCGGCAGCACCGTGACCAGCGCCAGGTCGGCACGGTTGCCACCAAGACCCCGCAGCTCGCGCTGCCAGGCAGCAGCAAAGCCGTTGCCACCAGGGCTCAGTGCTGGGGCCATGCGAACAGCACGCTCATGCCGGGGCGGAAGCCCTCGATGCGGCGTACCGGGCGCACCCGCACCTCGAAGCTGCGGACATCGTAGCCGGACGACTGCCGGGTGGTACGCCAGGTGGCATAGTCGCCGGCCGGGTTGATGAAGTAGACCTTGAACTCGCTATCCTGACCGAGGGCCGGCACGCTGCCACGCAGCGTGCTGCCGACCTTCAGGCCCTGCATCTGTGATTCGCGCAGGTTCATCGATACCCACATGCGGTCGATGTCGACCAGGGTGAATACCGGGTAGCCGGCGGGTACCAGTTCGCCGGGATCGGCCATGCGCTTGTTGATCTCGCCGGCCACCGGTGCACGGCCCTCCACTTCGACGCGGGCCGCATCCACTTCGGCCACGGCGCCCTGCGCCTGCTGTACCTGGCCCTGCGCGGCACGCTTGTCCTGTTCCCGCGCACCGGCCAGTGCCATGTCGTACTGCGCACGGGCGGCACGGGCCAGCTCGCGCGAACTGGTGGACTGGGCGAGTGCTTCGTCGCGCTTCTGCCGGGTCATCACCCCTTCGTTGAACAGGTTCTCCACGCGGCGGTAGGTGGCTTCGGCCAGCGTTGCTCCGGCTTCGGCACGCTTCCAATTGGCTTCGGCAGCACGGATGTCCTCACTGCGCGCACCTTCGGCAGCCTTGTCGGCCACCGCCTGCGCAGCGGCCAGAGCGCCGCGTGCCTGCTGTTCCTTCGCCGTCACTTCGGGGCTGTCGAGCAGGAACACGACCTGACCGGCCTGCACGCGGTCGCCTTCGCGAACCTTCAGCTCGGCGACACGGGCGGTGATCTTCGCTGCGACGTTGATCGTGTCCGCGTCGGCCATGCCCTGGATCTGGTCGGCCGGGCTGCGCCAGGCGAGCCACAGGCCCAGCGCCACCACTACCAGCAGCACCACGAGCAGGATCCGGCCAAGCCGGCGCTTGCCTGGTGGTGTCGCTTCATCCTGCAATACGTCACTCATGGTCGATCACCTCATCTGCGCGACGCCGGAATTCCTCGAAGCGGTCCATCTGCCCACTGATCTCCAGCAGCTGTGCCAGCGCGATATCGTACTGGTAGGCGGCCTGTGCACGCTCCACGCGAGCGCCTCCCAGACCCAGCCGCGCATCGATGACGTCCAGCGACGTGGACTGCCCCTCGCGGAATGCCAGCTCCTGCAGGCGCAGGTTCTCCTGTGCCTGGGCGATGCTGCTGTCGAGCAGCACGAACTGCTGGCGTGCCGTTTCCAGCTCGTTCCACGCCTTGCGCACGCCGAGCGCGACCTGGTTCTCGGCTTCGCGCAGTCCGGCTTCCGCCTGCTCCTGCTGCGCACGTGCCGCGCTGATCTGCGCCGGTCGCGAGTTCGGCGACAGGAAGGTGTACTTCAGGCCGATGCCGAACGCCCAGTCCGGATCGGTCAGCATCTCGTCGCGGCGACGGAAGTCGTACTGGCCAAAGGCGAATATCTGCGGCTTGAGCTTGGCCTGTTGTACGCGCACGCCCTGTTCGGCCTGCGCCACCATGGCCCGCAGCCGTGCGATCTGGGGTTGCCGTGCCTGCGCGATGCGCTCGAAGCTGGCGGCCGGCTCCAGCGGCACGCGCTGCACGAACAGGGGTGATACCGGCTGCACCTCGCCGCCACTGCGCAGCAGGGTGGCCAGCGCGGCCTTCAACGTGGCCAGGTCGTTGACGGTCTTCTGGTACTCGCGCTCTGCCTTGTCGCGCGCCACGGTGGCCTGCAGTCGCTGCGCGCGGGTGGCGAAGCCTTCGCGCTCCAGCTTCAGCGCATCGGCCAGGTGGCGTTCCAGGCCATCACGGACGTCACGACGCACGTCCACCGCCTGCTCGGCCAGGCGCTGGCCGAAGTAGGCCTGGGCCAGCTGCACGGTCAACGACTGCCGCTGTGCTTCGCGTTCCGCGCTGGCCTGCTCGTGGGCTGCGCTGGCGGCACGCTGTGCGGCAGGAATGACGCCACCGGTGTACAGCGGCAGCACAGCGGTGACGACCGGGCGGGTGCGCCAGTCGCGTTCGGTGAACGACAGGGGGGAATCGATGCCAAAGGCCTCGGCCACCGGTGCCAGCGAGCCCAGTGGCAGGGTCAGGGTCTTCTGGAACTGCAGGCGGCGGACCTCGCCGGTGATCTCCGGCAGGCGCAGAAGGCGCGTGGCCTCCTGCAGATCCTGCTTGTTGCGGACGGCGGCGTCGGCCGCGGCCAGCGCGTCGGAAACCTGTTCCAACCGCTGCCGCGCCTGTTCCCAGTCCAATGCCGGTGTATCGGTGATGGCCTGCGCTGACGTGGCAAAGGGCAAGCAGGCCGCAAAGGCCATGCCGGCGACGCCCATCGCGCTGCGCATCCTTGTCCGTGGGCGGCTCACACGCATGCCGTTCCTGTAGTTAAGAAGTGAGCAAACGTTAGTGGTCTGCGCGTGAAGCCCGGGTCTGCGGTCATCGTATGGACCTCAGCGCAGGGCGCCGCTGGCCGCCGTGCGCAATGCCTGGGTGATGTGCTGCAGCGTGCTTGAGCGCACGGCCGCGTGCTGCCAGTACAAGGGCACGTCGAGCCAGCGGCGGGGTTCCAGTACCACCACGCGGCCGGCATGCACGGCAGGCCCCACCAGGGTTTCCGGGGCCATGCCCCAGCCCAGTCCGCACACGGCGGCTTCGACGAAGCCGGTCGAGGAGGGCAGATAATGCAGCGGTGGCTGCAGCCGCGCACGGGTCAGCCGCCGCACGAAGCGCCACTGCAGTTCATCTTTACGGTTGAACACCAGCATCGGCGCACGTGCCAGCGCCGCAGCCTGCATGCCCTCGCTGAAGTGCCGGCGGGCGAAGCCGGGCGAGGCGATGGCGTGGTAACGCATGGCGCCGAGCGGATGCACGTTGCAGCCCTTCACCGGCTGGCTTTCGGCGGTGACCGCGCCGAGCACGCTGCCATCTCGCAGCAACTGCAGGGTGTGGTCCTGATCATCCATGCGCAGGTCGAACAGATAGCCATGGCGCTGGTGCAGCTCGGCGATGGCCGGCACGAACCAGGTATCGAGCGAGTCGTCGTTGACCGCCAACGGGATCGGTGTGCGCGGGGCATCGCTGCCGCGTTCGGGCAGCAGTTCGGCCAGCGCCTCGGCCTCCAGCGTCTGCATCGGTCGCACCCTGCGCAGCAGCGCTTCACCTGTGGCGGTGGGTCGGCACGGTGCCTGACGTACCACCAGTACCTGGCCGAGCCGGTCCTCCAGTGCCTTGATCCGTTGCGACAGCGCCGACGGGCTGATCGACAGGCGTCGGGCTGCAGCGTCGAAGCTGCCTTCCTCCAGCACCGCAGCAAACGCAGCCAGTTGTGGATGTAGCAGATCCATGCCGGTGCCTCTTCAGTTTCTCTGCACAGGATAAAGAAAAATCAGATTGTCTAAACAGGGGCGGCGGCCGCACTCTGCGCGTCCCCTCGCTGCCATGCCTGCCCCATGTGGATCGCCGCTGCCGCCGCCGGCCTGTTCGCAGGTGCCGGCCTGATCATCGCCATCGGTGCACAGAACGCCTTCGTACTGCGGCAGGGCCTGCAGCAGCGTCATGTGGGAAAGGTGGTGCTGGCCTGCGCCGGCGCGGACATCGTGCTGATACTGGCCGGTATCGGTGGCATGGGCGCGCTGGTGCTGCAGTGGCCGCTGCTGCTGCAGGTGCTGCGCTTTGGTGGTGCGGCGTTCCTGCTGTGGTATGGCCTGCAGGCGGGACTACGCGCGTGGCGTGGTGGCAGTGCGCTGGCCGCCGCCGAGGCGCAGGGCGGCAGCGGGCGCGAGGTACTGCTGACCTGCCTGGCCTTCACCCTGCTCAACCCGCACGTCTACCTGGATACCGTGGTGCTGCTGGGCAGCCTGTCCACGCGCTATCCGGGCGATCTGCGCTGGGCGTTCGCCGCCGGAGCCTGCGTGGCCAGCGTGGCCTGGTTCTGCACGCTGGGCTATGGCGCCCGCCTGCTGCAGCCGGTGTTCCGCAGGTCGAGCGCGTGGAGGGTGCTGGATGCCGGCGTGGCGATCTTCATGTTCTGCCTCGCCACCCTGTTGCTGTTGCGTCCGCTCTAGGCCGCGTCCACCGCGCACAACGGCGTCTCGTCGGGGCGCAGCGTCAGCACCCGCACGCCCTTGCGGGTCACGGCCACGGTGTGCTCGAACTGTGCCGACAGCGTGCCGTCGCGGGTATAGACCGGCCATTCGCCCGCGCGCTGGCGGATCGCCGGCCTGCCCTGGTTGAGCATCGGTTCGATGGTGAACACCATGCCTTCTTCCAGCACCCTGCCGGTGTTGGGATGGCCGTAATGCAGGATCTGTGGTTCTTCGTGCATCTCCCGGCCGATGCCATGGCCGCAGTATTCCTTTACTACGCTGTAGCCGTGGCGGCGAGCGTAGCGGGCGATGGCGTGGCCGATGTCGCCCAGGCGCGCGCCGGGCCGTACCACGGCGATGCCTTTCCACATCGCTTCGTAGGCGGTCCGCACCAGCCGCCGTGCGGAAGGGGTGACCGCGCCGACCGGGTAGGTGGTGCTGGAATCGGCGATGTAGCCGTTCTTTTCCAGGGTGATGTCGAGATTCACGATCTGGCCCTCACGCAGCACGTCTGCGGTACTGGGCACCCCGTGGCAGACCACGTTGTCGATGGAGGTGTTGAGCACGTACGGAAAGCCATACTGGCCCTTGCTGGCAGGCCGCGCCTGCAGCTCGTCGACGATCATCCGTTCGACGAAGTCGTTGATCTCCATCGTGCTGCGGCCCTGCAGTGGCCATCTGTCGAGCGCGGCGAACACCTGTGCCAGCAGGCGGCCGGATTCGGCCATCAGCGCGATCTCGTCGGGCCGCTTGATGATGCTCACGTCAGGCCCGTGCGGGTGCCAGCGGCTGTGGCTGCACGCCGGCGGCGCGCAGTTCGCTGGCCACGATGTCCTGGAAGCTCAGCGTCGGATTCATTTCGCACAGCATGCCCACGCGGATCCAGAAACTGGCCTGGGCGTTGATCGAGCGGCTGGAGACGGTGCAGGCACGGCGCAGCTGGTCGTGCAGGGTGTCATCGATGTTGACGATGCCCATGGGCGGATCCAGGTAAGAGGAATATACGTATCGTATATGTTTCGTATATCCCTCTCAAGCCTGCGAGGACTCAGTCCGTTGCGGTGGCGAAGCGCAGGCGGTTGTGGTCCGGATCGAGCAGCAGCATTTCGCGGCTGCCCCACTCGGTGTCATGCGGCGGCTGTTCGATCGGTACCCCCGCGGCACTGAAGGCGCGGTGCAGCGCGTCGACATCCTCGACGATGAAGTAGACCGCGCCGCCCACTTCGCAGTCGTCGCTGTGCTCGGTGAGGAACAGCGTCTGGCCGTCGCGGGTGAGCTGGGCGAACAACGGAAACCCCGGCTCGAACCGATGCTCCCAGTCGACGACGAATCCCAGGCCCTGCACGTAGAAGGGCAGGCTGGCATCGGCGTGGCGCATGCGCAGCTGCGGGATGACGGTCTGGCGCATCATGGTGGCTCGCAGGGGTGAGCCGGCAGTGTATCGCCGGCAGGGTGCCGCCACCTTCGTGGTCAGTCCTGCAGGCCGGGTTGCCCCTGGACCAGCGGCAACCGTGAGCCGTCCAGCAGACCGCGGCTGAGCCGGCCATCCTCGATGAACAGCAGCTCGCCGTTCTCGCCGTTCTTGATGCTGCTGTCGATGGCGATCACGCGATCACCATGGAACGTGCTGACATGCGGCATCGACGTGTGGCCGACCACGATGCGCTTGAGCTGCAGCGTGTCGAGCACGTCCTGCACGCCCCGTGCATCGAGACGGCCATCGAAGTAGCCGCGGTACCAGATGGGGCTGGTCTTGCCGTCGTACAGCGGTGCAGTTGCGGGGTCGGCCTTCACTTCGGCCTTGGGCAATCCCAGCGAGGCCTGGTAGGCGGCATTGGTGCGTGCCGGGTGCAGTGCCAGTTCCACCGCTTCGGGCGAGATGCCGCCATGCAGGAACAGGGTGTCGCCGATCTTCAGCAGCACCGGCCGCGTCCGCAGCCATTGCCCGATCACCGAATCGGCGCCGTACAGCTGCGGATAGCTGCGGCCGAGCAACTGCGCACTGCGCAGGTACTTCGGATTGACATAGCGCAGGTCGTCGTACAGAACCATGGTCTCGTGGTTGCCGAGCACGAAGTGCACCGCACCGCCGGCGGCCACCGCCTGCTGCTGCAGGCCATACAACAGCCAGAACGCTTCGGTGACCTGCGGGCCGCGATCGAACACGTCGCCAGCGACCACCAGGGTGTCCTGGCCGAGGGCCCAGCGGTCCTGCGCATCGATCACATGGTGGGCGCGCAGCAGTCGTACCAGCAGGTCGTACTGGCCGTGGATGTCGGACAGGGCGACGATGCGCGGTACCGCAGGCAGCTCCGACACCGAAGGCGCGACCGGTGGCAGCACGTGCACGCTGTGGCCGTAGCCGCACTGCGGAACGAACTCCGTGCCGCTGGCATTGGAGGGCAGGGTGCGCCGCTGCACCTGGTCGCCGCAGATCCACGTGGCGCGCAGCCGGTCGCCCACACGGAACACGTAGGGACCATCGGCGTCCACGTGCTCGGCCGGTGCGGCCACCTCACGTGCCTGCAGCGAGGATGCAGCCAGCAGCAGGGCCAGCGCCATCAGCAGCAGGGCAGGTCGGGGCAAGGGGTGGCGCAGCATGGGCGGTTCCTCGGCAGGCAACGATAAGGCGGGCCCGCAGGCCCGCCTGTGATGCTATCCCGTTGCCTATCCTGGCAACATGCGCCGAAGGTGGGGGTCACTGTGCGGGATCGGGTGGCCGACGCCGCGCGGTGGCATCAGAACTTCGCGCGCAGGTTGAACAGCACGCGGCGCGGCTCGCCCCAGTAGCCCGAGTTGAAGAAGCCGACATTGCGGTAATACACCTTGTCGAACAGGTTGGTGACCGTCACGCCCACGCTCAGGTTGTCGTTGATGCGAAAGCGTCCCATCAGGTCGAACAGCACATACCCGCCCTGGCTCATCTTGCCGGTGGCGGTGACCGGGGTCCCGTTGGCATTGAACCGGCCGGTGGGGATCGGCTGCATCTGGTAGATATCGCTTTGCACGCTGAACCCACCGCCGACCGTCCACTGGCCGTGGCTGTAAGTGGTGTTGAAGCGCGCCAGATGCATCGGGCTGGTGCTGGCGAAGCGGCTTCCATCGGGGTTGCTGCTGTAACTGTAGGTGTAGCCGCCGGTCATGCTCCAGTGGTCGGTGATCGAGCCGGACACCTCGAACTCGCCACCCTGGGTGGTGATGCCCTTGCTGGCGATGTAGGGCGAGCTGCCATCGGGCAGCTTGATCTCGCCGCCGTTGGGGTCCAGCTCGGCCACGTTGTCCTGTTTCATGTAGAAGCCGTTCAACGAGGCGTAGAGGCGGCCGTCGAAAAATTCACTCTTCAGGCCGTACTCGTAGTTGCCGCCGGTGGTCGGGTCGAGTAGCTGGTTGTTGATGTCGCGGCGCGCGGTGGCCTGGAACACGTCCGAGTAGCTGGCGAAGGCGGTGATGCTGCTGCTCAGGTCATACAGCACGCCCACGTAGGGGGTCAGCTCGTGCGCGGTGGTGCGCGCGCTGCGGCTGGTGAACCCCCCGTCGGTGTTGTAGTTGTCGGTGGTGGTGCGGTAATCGGAGTAGCGCGCGCCCGCGATGATCTTCTGCGGATCGATCGGGCTCAGGCGCACCGCGGTGTAGTAGCCGGTCTCGGTGGTGTTCACCGTGCTGGACGGAATGCCGTAGTCGTAGGTGGTCGGCTTGCCGATGTTGCCATCCCAGCTGAAGATGCTGGGGAAGGCGGCCACGTTGTACGGGCGCGAGGTGATGCCGGCGCGGATGGTGTCCAGGTCGCGGTCGTAGTGGTTGATGCCCACCACCAGTTCATGCGAACGGCCGAACAGCTGGAACGGGCCGGAGGCGTACAGGTCGAACGCATCCTCGCGGGTTTCGGACACCGAATAGGTATCGGCAATGCGCAGGCCCAGGCCGGTGGTCGCGTCGGCCCAGTTGCCGGTGTTGGAACCGGCCAGCAGCAGCGAGTCGGTGTCGGTGGCGCGGTGGTTGTAGGCCAGGCGGCCGCTCCAGCCGGCACCGAACTGCTGTTCCAGGGTGGCGAAGTAGTTGGTGCTCTCGCGGTTCCATTCGTTCCAGTGTGCGGCAGCGCTGTAGGAACGCGGCATGTGCGCGCGCGTGCCATCGCGGAAGTACAGCGGCGAGGCGCTCCAGGCGCCACCATCGGAGCCGGTCTCCAGGTAATCGATACCGGCGCGCAGACGGGTGCTGTCGGTCAGGTCGGCTTCGATCACGGCATACAGGCTGGGCGACGTATCGTGCTGGAAGCGCACCCAGCTTTCCTTGTCGGTGTAGGCGCCGACGAAGCGTCCACGCACGCGGCCGCCCTTGCTGAGCGGGCCGGATACATCCACTTCGGCGCGCTTGTAGTCCCACGAACCGGCGCTGACGCTGGTGCTGGCCTGGAAGGTTTCGGTCGGGCGCTTGCGCACCATGTTCACCGTGGCCGATGGGTTGCCCGAGCCGGTGACCAGGCCACTGGCGCCGCGCACCACTTCGATGCGCTCGTAGATGGAGGTGTCACTGAGGATCGAGTTGCCGCCCGCACCGGTGGTGTAGTTGGTGGGGATGCCATCGAACATGAAGTTGTTGATGGCAAAGCCGCGTGCGTTGAACAGCGTGCGGTTGCTGTCATAGGACTGGATGGTCACGCCCGGGGTCTGCTGCAGCACCTCGGAAATGGTGATGAGGTTGAAATCCTCGATGCGCTGGCGAGTGAACACGGTGAGCGACTGCGGGGTTTCGCGCAGGGTCAGCGGCAGCTTGGTGGCGGTATTGGTGCCGTAGACCTGGTAGCCCTCGGTGCGCTGGGTGACCATCACCCGGTCCAGTTCGGTGGTGGTCGGCGCGCTGTCCTGGGCGAAGGCCGGCGCGGCGGCGCAGGCGATCGACAAAGCCAAGGCATTCCGGCGCAGCGCGCCAGAGGACGTCATGTACATGGTGGAAACCTCTGCTGCTGTATCAGGAACGGGAAGACGGGCGTGGTGCCGGCTTGGCCGGGCTACGGAAACTGAGCCAGAGCACCATCGCACCGGCACCGGCGGCGAGCACGCCGCACCAACCAACGAAACCTTGTGCCACGCCCCACGCCGCGATGCTGGTCAGCAGGCTGGCTGTCAGCCCGAGCACGCCCAGGACCTGCAGCAGGCGCCGGCGCGGCGCGGGGGGCGCATGGCCGGCAACATCGCGGTGGTGGCGTTCCATCGCCATGGCCAGGCAGGCGAAGGCGGCAGCAGCCAGCAGCAGTGCGAGCACGCTCATGCGCCGGCCTCGGCGGTGCGCGCGGGGCGTGGCCGGCGCTGTGCCGGCACGAAGCGATGCACCTTGCGCGCGGCCCACAGCAGGCCAGTGCCGATCAGCAGCAGGCCGATATCGACGCCTGCCTTGGCGCCATCGCCGCCAGCAAGCGCGGATACCGCGCCACCGTGCCAGGCCACCAGGTTGTAGAGCGGCAGCCCCAGTGCCAGCACGCCGGCCAGCGCCAGCTGCTCGACCCAGCCACGACGTGGCGCGCGCAGCATCGCGTGCGCCACGCAGGCAGCCCAGGCGTAGAAAAACACCTTCACTTCGGCATCGCTGCGGTTGGCCACGTCCAGCGGCAGCAGTCGGTTGCCCCACAGGAAGGCGAGCATGGCCACGGGCAGGCCGGTGACGAAGCCGATGTTCAGCCGCTCGACGATGCGGAAGCCCAGGTGTGGCCGCTCAGGATCGGGCAGCTGTGCGCGCCGCTTCACTGTCCACAGCACCAGCCCGGTGGCTACCATCAGCGTGCCGGCCACACCGGAGAGGAAGAACAGCCAGCGCATCGTGATGGGGGCGAAGCGCGCCGCGTGCAGGCCGATCATGCCGTCGCGGGTGATGACGGCGGCCGAGCGCGGCGCGGCGGCGTGCAGAAGATTGCCGTGGGCATCGAAGCTGAGCGTATCGGCGGTACCAGCAATCTGGTCGCCCTGTTGGCGGCGCACGCTGATGCGCATGGCCGCATCACCAGGGTGTTCGATCTGCAGTGATGCCGCATGGCCGCCGCCCCATTGCAGTTCAGCGCGGCGCAGTATTCCCGCCAGCACGGGCGTCGTTGCGGCCACACCGCTGGCCTCGGCCTTCTCCGCGCGCGGGAACAGTTCGGCAAAGAACGCGTCGCGGCCGCCGGGGTAGTTGGCATCCACCGCCCACGGCATGTACAGCGTCATCAGTGTGATCAGCCCGGTGTAGGTGATCATCAGGTGGAACGGCAGTGACAGAACGGCCAGCGCGTTGTGACCGTCCAGCCAGCTGCGCTGGCCTTTGCCACGGCGGAAGGTGAAGAAGTCGGTAAAGATCTTCTTGTGGGTAATGACCCCGCTGATGAGCGCGATCAGCATCAGCATCGAACATGCACTGATGAACCAGCGCGCCCACAGGACCGGCACGTAGTGCAGATCGAAGTGCAGGCGGTAGAAGAAGTTGCCGCCACGCGTCTCACGCACCTGTACCGGGTTGCCATCTGCATCCAGCGTCGCCTGGTTCGGATTGCGCTGGCCGCGGCGGCGTTCCTTCTCGCCCTGTGGCTGCCAGCTGACGGCCGTGGCGCTGCTGCGCGCATCGGGAAGTTCGATGC
Organism: Stenotrophomonas sp. RS-48; assembly: GCF_030053245.1. Classification (NCBI taxonomy): domain Bacteria; kingdom Pseudomonadati; phylum Pseudomonadota; class Gammaproteobacteria; order Lysobacterales; family Lysobacteraceae; genus Stenotrophomonas; species Stenotrophomonas sp. RS-48. Next base: position 30,105 of record NZ_JASGBV010000042.1, on the reverse strand, counting down.
TCCAACGCTGTGCATCGGGTGCGGTGCGGGCGAGGAAGGCTTGTGCCTGGGTGACCGCTGCAGCGCTGTCGGCAGGCAGGCCGATTTCCGGCTGCATCCAGCGCGTCAGTTCTTCCTTCCAGTACGCGGCGGTACCGGCGATGAAGATCAGGAACAGGACCCAGCCGACCACCAGGCCGGACCAGGTGTGCAGCACCGATTGCGATTGGCGGATGCCCCCGAGGTTGCTCATGCGACGCCCCCGCGCAGCAGCCAGGCCAGCCATGCCCCCAGGCCGCCAGCAATCAGCAGGCCCAGCGTGGCGCGCAGGGTGCTGCGTGCGGCGTACGCCCAGATCGTGGCCAGCACATACACCACGAAGGCGGACATGGTGGCCACCAGGGTGGCGTCGGCTTTGGCACCGGGCAGCAGGCGCGCCAGGGCGGCGGCCCAGCACGCGGCCACGGCATAGCCACCGAGCAGGCCAAGCAGGCCACGTGCCCACAACAGGGCATGGCCATTACCGCGCGGCATGCGCTTGGCGACCGGAGGGCCGGCGGTGGGAGGAGAAGAGGGAGCGGCCATCGCCGATGTCAATAGGAATCGAGTGCAATTGCGAGCGAATGCTATTTGACACCGGTAGCGCTGTCGAGTCCCCCATTCGGGGGGGGCGTCCCATTTTTCAGCGCTTGCGGACCACCGTCTGCGCGGGCGCGATGGTGTGGCCGGCCGCGTCCTGGGGCTGCATGTAGGGCAGGACGCGGCCGCTACCACGCTCAACCAGCGTGGAATGCACCTCGTCGGGAGCGAAACGATGGCGTTCGCCCCATTGGCGCAGGGCCACCAGCAGTGGGAACAGATCGCGCCCTGCCGCGGTCAGCACGTACTGCTGGTAGGCGCTGCCATCGCTGGCAGGTTGCTGCAGCAGCAGCCCGGCCTCGACCAGACGCCGCAGGCGGTCGCTGAGGATGTTGCGCGCTGCGCCGAGGCTGCGCTGGAAGTCACTGAAGCGGGTAACGCCATCAAAGGCATCGCGGATGATCAGCAGGGCCCAGCGATCACCGAGCAGATCGGCGCTGCGGGCAACGGGGCAGGGGCTGTCGGCATGCATGGGCAAGGCTCGTGACGATGTGGTTGCATTTTAAAACCATTGTCGATAGGGTGCATCCAGTTTCAATATGCAACCACATTCATGCCCGTTTCCGTCCTTCCGCGCGCCCTGTTGGGCCTGCTGGCCATCGCGGCGGGTGCCAGTGTGGCCAATGTCTATTACGCACAGCCGCTGCTGGAGCGCCTGGCGCAGGCCTTCGCCATGGAGCGCGCGACGGCCGGCGCTGTGGTTGCCGCCACCCAGGCCGGCAGCGTGCTGGCCCTGCTCGGCCTGCTGCCGCTGGCCGACCGCGGCGATCGTCGCCGCCTGCTGCGCGTGCAGCTGCTGGCACTGGTGATGGTGCTGCTGGGACTGGCGGCAGCACGCAGTACCGCCTGGCTGCTGGGGGGCATGGTGCTGGCGGGCCTGCTCGGGACGGCGCTCACCCAGGGACTCATCGCCTATGCAGCCACGCTGGCACCGTCGGGGCAGCGGGGGCGCGTGGTTGGCATGGTGCAGGGCGGGGTGTTCATCGGCCTGCTGGCTGCGCGTGTGGTATCCGGCGCGGTGGCGGCCCTGGCCGGCTGGCGCGCGGTGTACCTGCTGTCAGCAGTGATGATGGCGGCGTTGGCGATGCTGCTGTGGCGACGCCTGCCTGCCGTGCCTGTTCCCTCGCAGCCGCCGGCCTGGCGCGCGCTGCTCGGCTCGATGATGACGATGCTGCGCAGTGATCGCACGCTGCGCGAGCGTGGCCCTCTGGCGCTGCTGCTGTTCGCCGGCCTCAACGTGTTCTGGGCGGCCGTACCGCTGCCCCTGTCGGCATCACCGATGAACTGGTCGACCGCGGCCATCGGCGCGCTCGGTCTGGCCGGCATGGTCGGTGCGCTGCTGGCTGCACGGGTGGGGCACTGGATGGATCGGGGTTTCTGCCTGCGGGTGAGCCTGGGGGCGCTGCTGCTGATGCTGCTTGCGTGGTGGCCCCTGCTGGGTCTGCCGCACGCCCTGGCATGGCTGCTGTTGGGCGTGGTGGTGCTCGATCTGGGAGGACAGGCACTGCATGTATCCAACCAGGCGTTGTTGCTGCGCGCGCCTGCCGAACAGCACGGTCGCCTGGTGGCGCTGTACATGCTGTTCTACGCGGTCGGCAGCGGCGCCGGTGCTGCGGCCGGTACGTGGATGCAGGCGCACCACGGCTGGACCATGGTCTGTGCACTCGGTGCAGGCATCGCGGTGACAGCGCTGGCATGGTGGGCGTTGCATGCCGCTGCACCGGCAGCGCGTCACCCCGGCGGCCACCGGCCCCCTGCGTAGTACCCATCAGCAGGGGTACGGCGAACCAGCGTACTTGGCCCCATGCACATTCGCGAAGCGCTTGCACTGAGTTGACGCATTTGAGAATCAATCGCATTGATGGGAGAATGCGCGCATGGATCGGCCTGCGGAAGATGTGCGGCGCCGCTCCCACTCCCCCCGTCGTCGCCTCAAGCCCTTTGCCAGAGGTCCCGTTGCCCTGCCAGAAGGTGTTGAAGATGTCTGCCGTCCTTGTTCCGCCGCCGCGCCCGTTGGCGCTTGCCGTTGCTGCCCTGCTTGCGGGCAGTGCCCTGGGTGCCCATGCGCAGACCGACGCGACCGATATCGATACGGTACACGTCACCGCCTCGCAGATCGCGCGTCAGGCCCTGGGTACATCGACCATCACCGCGGAGGACATTGCGCGCCGTCCTCCTGCCAACGACATCGCCGAGCTGCTGCGGACCATGCCCGGTGTCAATCTCACCGGCAACAGTGCGTCCGGCCAGTATGGCAACAACCGCCAGATCGACCTGCGCGGCATGGGGCCGGAGAACACGCTGATCCTGGTGGACGGCAAACGCGTCGGCGCCCGCGACGCCGTGCGCATGGGCCGCAGCGGTGAGCGCAATACCCGTGGCGACACCAACTGGGTGCCGGCGGAGATGATCGAGCGCATCGAAGTGCTGCGCGGTCCGGCAGCGGCGCGTTATGGATCCGGCGCCTCCGGCGGCGTGGTCAACATCATCACCAAGCGGCCGACGGGCGATCTGACCGGAGCGGTCGACCTGTACGGACTGGTACCCGAGCACAGTGCCGAAGGTGGCAGTGAGCGCGTGGGCCTGCAGCTGAGCGGCCCGATGACCGATGCGTTGTCCTTCCGCCTGTATGGCAACCTCAACAGGACCGACGCGGATTCGCTCGAACTCAATCGCGCGTTCGCCACCGCGCCGGGCACCGTACCTCCGGCAGGCCGCGAGGGCGTCAAGAACCGCGATGTCAACGCGCTGCTGCGCTGGGACATCAACGCCGGCCAGGTGGTGGAATTCGAAGCCGGTACCAGCCGCCAGGGCAACATCTATGCGGGCGACCGTGCCGTGAGCAACACCGGTACCTCCACGCCGGTCGATCTGGCGGCGCTGGCCGAGAGCGAGGCAGAGACCAACCGCATGTACCGCACCACCGGGGCGATCACCCATCGTGGCCGCTGGGGCGATGTGACCTCGCGCGTTACTGCTGCGGTGGAAGCGGTCAACAATTCGCGCATCAACGAAGGCCTGGCCGGTGGCCCCGAGGGCAGCTTCAACGGCACCGACTGGTCCACCTCCCGCCTGCGCAATTACCAGCTCGATGGCGAGGTCAGTTTCCCGACCACGATCGGCGCGGCGGAGAATGTCTGGACGCTGGGCTTCGAGCATCTCGACAGCCGCCTGACCGATCCGTATTCGATGAGCCAGTCCGGCAGCAGTGGCGGTGGCCTGCCGGGCCTGTCGGCCGATCGCGCGCGCGGCAAGTCCGATGCGCAGACCACGGCGGTCTTCGTCGAAGACAACATCTACCTGGGTGAACGCTGGATCGTGACGCCGGGACTGCGCTTCGACCACCACAGCCAGTTCGGCAACAACGCCAGCCCCAGCCTCAATGCGCAGTTCCGCATCAATGGCGACTGGGTGGTGAAGGGCGGCATCGCACGCGCGTTCAAGGCTCCCAACCTCTACCAGTCCAATCCGGACTACCTGTACTACACCCGTGGCAACGGCTGTCCCAACGCACTGCCGAGCCTGGGCGCGGGCTGCTACCTGCAGGGCAACGCGGAGCTGGACGCCGAGACCAGCCTGAACAAGGAACTGGGCGTGGAATGGGCTCCGCAGAGTGGCTGGCAGGCCTCGTTGACCTACTTCCACAACGACTACAAGGACAAGATCGAGGCCGGGTATACCCAGGTTGGCCTCACCGCCGATACCCGTGGCCGGATCTTCCGCTGGGAAAATGCACCGAAGGCCATCGTGCAGGGCCTGGAGGGCAACCTGGTGGTGCCGCTGCTGGGCGAGCAGGGCGACCGGCTGAAGTGGAGCAGCAACTTCACCTACATGGTGGAGAACGAGAACAAGAGCACCGGCCAGCCGCTGTCGGTGATACCGCGGTACACGGTCAACACGATGCTGGACTGGCAGGCCACCGAAAAGCTGTCGCTGCTGCTCACCGGCACCTTCTACGGCAGGCAGGAGCCGGCCACCACCAACATCAACAACGATCCTCGCTGCACCGGAAGCTGCGATCCGTCGGTGGTGCTGCAGGACCGGGGGGCATACAACATCTGGGGCGTGAGCGCGCGCTACAGGGTTACCGGGACGGTCAGCTTCGGTTTCGGCGTGAACAACCTGGCCGATAAGCGCCTGTTCCGCGAAGCCAACAGCAGCGACGCTGGCGCGGCGACCTACAACGAGCCGGGCCGCGCATACTGGGCCAGCCTGCGTTTCGGCTTCTGAGCGCACGCGGTGCCTGACAGGCATGGCCCGGTGCAATCGGCGAGCGCCGGGCCGCGCCCGGCGCGACCGGCGCCGCACAGCTGCAATGTTATAAACATCGTAATAGTCTCCCTCGCAGCCACGCCGTAGCCTGACCGCATCGCACAGGAGCTGTTTCATGGGCCACGACCACGATCACCTGCCGTCCCAGATCCGCCACGAGAAGCCGTTGTGGTGGGCGTTGGGGCTGACTTCCACCTTCCTTGTCGTCGAAGTCGTCGGCGCGTTCTGGACCAACAGCCTGGCGCTGCTGTCCGATGCGGCCCACATGGCCACCGACGCGCTGGCACTGATGATCGCGCTGGTCGCGGTGCGCTTGAGCCGGCGTCCGCCGGACGCGCGCCGCACCTATGGCTATGCGCGGCTGGAAGCCCTTGGCGCGATGATCAATGGCGCGATGCTGTTCGTGGTGGCCGGCTACATCCTGTGGGAAGCGGTCGGCCGCTTCCGCGAACCGCAGGAGATTGCCTCCACCGGCATGCTGGTGATCGCCGCCGCCGGCCTGGTCATCAATCTGATCTCGATGCGCCTGCTGCAGGCCGGCAGCGGTGAAAGCCTCAACGTCAAAGGTGCCTACCTGGAAGTGTGGGCCGACATGCTCGGCTCGGTGGCGGTGATCGTCGGCGCGCTGCTGATCCGCTGGACCGGCTGGCAGCCGATCGACCCGATCCTGGCGGTGCTGATCGGCCTGTGGGTGCTGCCACGCACCTATGTGCTGATGCGCGAGGCGATCAACGTGCTGCTGGAAGGCGTGCCCAAGGGCATGGATGTGGCGAAGGTCCGCGACAGCCTGTCCGGTCATGCCGCGGTGCTGGACGTGCATGACCTGCATGTGTGGGCACTGGCCTCGAGCACGCCGGCGCTGACCGCGCATGTCGTGATGCGCGACGGTACCGACGCCGACGTGCTGCGCCGTGAGCTGGGAGGTCGCCTGCACGATGACTTTGGCATCGAGCATGTGACCCTGCAGATTGAAGCGGATCACTGCGGAGAGGCATGCGGAGATCCCGCGCCGCCCAGTGCGGCCGCACCGGATGCGCGGCACGATCACGACCACGGCGAGGACGCGCAGGGCCATCGCGGCCACGTGCACCACTGATCTGCCGCTACGCGTCCCGTCGCGACGCCAGCCGATCCGCCAGGCGGGTCGGCTCCGGCAGGCGATAGCCACGCAGCGTGCGCTGCACCCACTGCAGTGCGGTATCGGCGCTGATGCGGTGCCCGCCAGCGACGAACAGCGGCTTGCAGCGGACCTTGCTGCGCAGCACCCAGCCGAGCTGTTCATCGCCATCGAGCAGGGGCGTATGCGCGCCAGCCTCGTCTGCGGGCTCGACGAAGCGACCGACCAGTTTCGACTTGGCCACGCCGATGCTCGGCAGATCGGTGACGACGCCCAGGTGCGCCGCCACGCCCAGCCGTCGCGGATGGCTGATGCCGTGCCCGTCGACGAAGACCAGGTCCGGCGAACGCGGCAGCAGGGCCAGTGCAGCGAGCAGGGCGGGCAGCTCGCGGAAGCTGAGCAGGCCAGGGATGTAAGGCATCACCGTGGGAATGCGGGCGATCTCCCGGGCCACCGGTTGCAGGGTGGCGGCATCCAGCAGCACGGCTGCGGCGCGGGTGGTGCGGCCGTCGTCCTCGAAGCCGACGTCCAGCCCGGCCAGCCAGCGTACGGTACCCGGCAGGCGGTCGCTGCGCTCCACCCGCGCCGCAAGCCGCAGCTGTTGCTCGCGTGCGGCGACGACGCTGCCCTGCCAGCGCCCGGGATCGATCACGGTATTCATCGATCACAGCATCGCATGGGCCGCGCCACGGCACGGTGAGCGGCCCCGGGGCTACAATGGCGGCCTGCCTTTCCTCGCGTTGGAGATCCTGCAGTGACCCGTAAACTCGTACTGTTGCGCCATGGCCAGAGCCAGTGGAACCTGGACAACCGCTTCACCGGCTGGGTCGATGTCGACCTGACGGAGCAGGGGCGCCGGGAAGCGGCTGCCGCGGGCCGCCTGATGCGCGAGGAAGGCCTGCAGTTCGACGTCGCCCACACCTCGGTGTTGAAGCGCGCCATCCACACCCTGCAGGGTGCGCTGGCCGAGCTGGAGCAGGACTGGCTGCCGGTGAACAAGTCCTGGCGTCTCAACGAGCGCCATTACGGCGGCCTGCAGGGCCTGGACAAGGCCGAGACCGCTGCAAAGCACGGCGAGGAGCAGGTCAAGGTGTGGCGTCGCTCCTATGACATCCCGCCGCCGCCGATGGATCTGGAAGACCCGGGCCATCCGATCCACGACCGTCGCTACGCCGGGCTGGATCGCAACGCGCTGCCGGGTACCGAATCGCTGGCCACCACCCTCGACCGCGTGCTGCCGTACTGGCACGACGCCATCGCGCCGCAGCTGAAGGACGGCAAGACGGTGCTGGTCACCGCCCACGGCAACTCGCTGCGCGCGCTGTACAAGTACCTCAACAATGTTTCGCGCGAGGAAATCCTCGAGCTGAACATTCCGACCGGCATTCCGCTGCTGTTCGAACTGAACGATGACCTGACCGTGCAGTCGTTCCGCTACCTGGGCGACCCGGAAGCGGCGCGGAAGGCCGCTGAGGCCGTGGCCAACCAGGGCAAGGCCAGGTAACCATCGGAAGGCCGGCGCACGCCGGCCTTCGCTTTTTTGTGGCGCAGAGCAGGGCTCGGCGCCACATGACGAGCGCTCTGTGACCTTTGGCCGGTCCCTGCCGCGGGTGTCCCCGTCTACCCTGTGGAATTACCCGCAGGAGAGCCTCATGAACGTCCGCAACCTGGCCCCGCTGGGCCTGACCATCGCCATCGCCGCCTCCCTGGCTGCGTGTGGCAAGAACGAAACTGCACCGGCGACCAGTGCCGACGCTACGCCGGCCTTCGACCTGTCACAGATCAAGACGCCGCTGATCTCGCTCAACAGCGCCGATCTCGATCCGGCCATCGCGGCCTGCACCGACCTCAATGGCTTCGTCAACAGCAAGTGGCTGAAGGCCAATCCGGTACCGGGCGACCAGACCACCTGGGGCAGCTTCGAAATCCTGCGCGAGCGCTCGCTGGAAGTGCAGCATGCGCTGGTACAGCAGGCTGCCGCCAGCCAGGCCAAGACCGGTTCGGTGGAAGCCAAGATCGGCGACATCTGGAAGACCGGCAACGACGAAGCGAAGATCGAGGCTGCGGGCTTGGCACCGCTGCAGCCGCAGCTCGACAAGATCGCCGCGCTGAAGGACACCGCCACCCTCACCCAGTACCTGCGCGACAGCCAGGCCGAGGGCAAGGGCGTGCTGTTCTCGCTGTTCGCCAATGCCGATTACAAGGATTCGGCCAATGTCATCGCCTACGTCGGCCAGGGCGGCCTCGGCCTGCCGGAGAAGGGCTACTACTTCGATGATGCGCAGGCCAAGATCCGCGACGCCTACGTGGCCTACATCGCGCAGGTGCTGACCCTGTCCGGCGTGGACGCCGCGCAGGCCGCCGAGCAGGCCAAGGCCGTGATGGCCTTCGAAACCCGCTTGGCCAAGGCGTCCATGTCGCGCATCGAAATGCGTGACCCGGCCAAGCGCTACAACCCGCTCAGTGCTGCCGACGCCGACAGGCTGACCCCGAATTTCAGCTGGACCGCGCTGTTCGACACCCTGAAGGTGCCGGCCGCGCAGAAGTTCTCGCTGGCCCAGCCGGGCTTCTTCTCCGAGATGGACAAGATGCTGGCCGATGTGCCGGCCAGCACCTGGCAGGCCTACCTGCGCTTCCACACCATCGACGACGCCTCGCCGTACCTGAGCAGCCAGTTCGAGAAGGCCAACTTCGATTTCTATGGCACCACCCTGCGTGGCCAGAAGGAAATGCAGCCGCGCTGGAAGCGCGTGCTGGAGTCGGTCAACGGCGGCATGGGCGAGGCGCTGGGCCAGCTGTACGTCGACGCCGTATTCCCGGCCGAGTCGAAGGTGGCCATGCAGCACCTGGTGGAAAACCTGTCGCAGGCGTTGAAGGTGCGCCTGGAGCAGCTGCCGTGGATGGGCGAGGAAACCAAGAAGAAGGCACTGGAGAAGTGGGCCAGCTTCACCCCGAAGATCGGTTACCCGGACAAGTGGCGTGACTGGGCAGGCCTGCAGACCAACGGCGACAGCTACCTCGGCAACATGCAGGCGGCGCGCGCGTTCAACTACCGCTACATGCTGGACAAGATCGGCAAGCCGGTGGACAGGACCGAGTGGGGCATGACGCCGCAGACCGTCAACGCCTACTACAACGCCACCAAGAACGAGATCGTGTTCCCGGCAGCGATCCTGCAGGCGCCGTTCTTCGACGCCAAGGCCGATCCGGCACTGAACTACGGCGGCATCGGCGCGGTGATCGGCCACGAGATGATGCACGGCTACGACGATTCGGGCAGCCAGTTCGCCGCCAACGGCAACTTCGACAACTGGTGGACCGATGCCGACCGCAAGGCGTTCACCGAACGTACCGACCAGCTGGTCGCGCAGTTCGATGGCTACGAAGCGGTGCCCGGCGTGAATGTGAAGGGCAAGCTGACCCTGGGCGAGAACATCGGCGACCTGGGCGGCCTGACCGTGGCTTATGACGCGCTGCAGATGGCGCTGAAGGAGGATCCGAAGGCGAACGTCGAGGTCGATGGCTACAGCCAGGACCAGCGCTTCTTCATGAACTGGGCCACCGTGTGGCGTCGCAACTTCACCGATGGCGAACTGCGCGTGCGCCTGAACACCGATCCGCACGCGCCGGCCAACTTCCGCGCCAACGGTGCGCCCTCGAACATGCCGTCGTTCGCGGCTGCGTTCCAGTGCAAGGCCGGTGACGCGATGGTGCGTGCCGACGACAAGCGCGTGGTGATCTGGTAACCGATCACACGTGAAGCGTGATGCGAAAGGCCCGGCGCAAGCCGGGCCTTTTGTCTGTTCGCCCGGTGGCGCCGGATCTCAGGCCAGCGCAGGTTCCTGCGCCAGCAGGCGATGGAAGCGCTGCAGCACGTAGGGGTCGATCAGGCCGCCGGCCTGGTCATCGAGGATGCGCAGTGCCGTTCCGTGCGCCATCGCCGCCCGGTACGGACGATCACTGGTCATCGCATCGTAGGCGTCGGCGAGCGTGACAATGCGCGCGCCCAGCGGGATGTGCTCGCCGTGCAGGCCGTCGGGATAGCCGCTGCCGTCGAATGCCTCGTGATGGGCCCGGATCAGCCTGGCCACCGCGGCGGCATCGCTGCGGCCGGTGGTCAGGAAGATGTGCTCGCCACGCACGGGATGCTCACGCATGATCGCGCGCTCCTGCTCGGTGTGCCGACGAGGGTTCAGCAGCACGTCGTCGGGAATGCCGATCTTGCCGATGTCATGGAATCGCGCGGCCAGCGCGACCCGCGTCCCGGCCTCCTGGTCCAGGTCGCAGTGCATGGCCAGGCGCTGGGCCAGTTGGCCGACCCGGTCACAGTGATGGCGGGTGTAGGCGTCGCGCATCTGCAGCGACATGGCCAGGGCATCGATCAGGCAGGCCTGTGCGTGCAGCAGGTCGGGGGCGGTTACGGCGTCAGGCAGCATGGTCGTCCGCCCGCACCGGGTGGGGCCGGTGCGGGGTGGTGGCGGTGGGAAATCAACCCGGGGCGAGGGTCGTCAGCAGGGCGCGGGCCGCATTGAAGCGGTCTTCCGGCAAGGGTAGCGGGTGCTTGATGCGGAGCTTGTCCGGGCCTTCCATCGCATACAGGTTCGGCTGCTTCTGGATCAGCTGGATCACGGCCATCGGGTCGATGTCCGGCTTCGATTCGAACACGATGCGGCCACCGTTCTCGCCCAGGTCCAGCTTGCGGATGCCCAGCGCGTTGGCCCGCAGCTTCAGCTCGGCAACCGCGAACAGGTGCTTGGCCGGGTCCGGCAGCAGGCCGAAGCGATCGATCATCTCGACCTGCAGCTCGCGCAGCGTATCGTTGTCGCGCGCGCTGGAAATGCGCTTGTACAGCGTCAGGCGGGTATGCACGTCCGGCAGGTAGTCTTCCGGAATCAGGGCCGGCACATGCAGCTCGACGTCGGCACCGCGCACTTCCTCGCCGGCATCCAGGTCCGGCAGCTTGCCCTGCTTGATGCTGCGTACCGCGCGCTCCAGGAGCTCGGTATACAGGCTGAAGCCGACTTCGGCCATCTGCCCGCTCTGGTCCTCGCCGAGCAGTTCACCGGCACCGCGGATTTCCAGATCGTGCGTGGCCAGGGTGAAGCCGGCGCCCAGCTCGTCCATGGAGGCGATGGCTTCCAGGCGCTTCTCGGCATCCGGGGTGATCGCACGGCGGTCAGGCGTGATCAGGTAGGCGTAGGCGCGGTGGTGCGAACGCCCCACGCGGCCGCGCAGCTGGTGCAGCTGGGCCAGGCCGAAGCGGTCAGCGCGGTTGATGATGATGGTGTTGGCGTTGGGGATGTCGATGCCCGACTCGATGATCGTGGTCGACAGCAGCACGTTGAAGCGCTGCTTCTGGAAATCCAGCATCACCTTCTCCAGTTCGCGCTCCGGCATCTGGCCATGGGCGATGCCGATGCGCGCTTCCGGCACGAGTTCGGACAGCTCGCGCTGCATGCGGCCGATGCTCTCCACGTCGTTGTGCAGGAAGTACAGCTGGCCACCACGCGCCAGTTCGCGCTGGAAGGCCTCGCGCAGCAGCGCGTTGTCCCATTGCGTGATGAAGGTCTGTACCGCCAGCCGGTTCGGCGGCGGCGTGGCGATGATCGACAGGTCGCGAAGGCCGGCCATGGCCATGTTCAGCGTGCGCGGGATCGGCGTGGCGGTCAGGGTCAGCAGGTGCACGTTGGCACGCAACGCCTTCAGCGCCTCCTTCTGGCGTACGCCGAAACGTTGTTCCTCGTCGACGATGACCATGCCCAGATCCTTGAACTTCACGTCCGGCTGCAGCAGGCGGTGGGTGCCCACGATGACATCGATGGTGCCGGCAGCGACCTTCTCCAGTTCGGCCTTGATCTCCTTGGTGCTCTTGAAGCGCGACAGCACTTCCACCTTGAGCGGGTAATCGGCGAAGCGGTCGCGGAAGTTGCGGTAGTGCTGTTCGGCCAGCAGCGTGGTCGGCACCAGCACCGCCACCTGCTTGCCGGCACTGGCAGCGGCGAACGCGGCCCGCACGGCGACCTCGGTCTTGCCGAAGCCCACATCGCCGCAGACCACGCGGTCCATCGGCTGGCTGCTGGCGAGGTCGCGCAGGGTCGCGTCGATGGCGGCCAGCTGGTCGGGTGTCTCCTCGAACGGGAAGCCGGCGGCGAATGGTTCGTACATCGCGCGGTCGACCTGCAGGGCCAGTCCGGCGCGTGCCTGCCGGCGCGCCTGGATTTCCAGCAGTTCGGCGGCGACGTCGCGCACCTTCTCGGCGGCCTTGCGCTTGGCCTTGGTCCACTGCTCGCCCCCGAGCGAATGCAGGGGCGCGGTCTCGGCGGATGCGCCGGAGTAGCGGCTGATGAGATGCAGCTGTGCGACCGGAACGTACAGGCGGTCGCCCTTGGCATACTCGATTTCCAGGAACTCGCCCGGCATGCCACCGACGTCCATCGCGATCAGGCCGCGATAACGGCCCACGCCATGATCCTCGTGCACGATCGGCGCGCCTTCGGTCAGCTCGCCCAGGTCACGGATGATCGCTTCCGGTTCGCGGCCGGCGCGGCGCGTGCGGCGGGTGCTGCCGGCGCGCTCGGGGAACAGCTGGCGTTCGGTCAGGACCGCCAGGCGCGGATCGTCCAGGGCGAAGCCATCTTCCAGCGGCGCCACGGTGATGGCAAAGCGCACATCGCTGGCGAGGAAGGCGGGCAGGTCGGCAACTACCGGCGGCTTCAGTTCGGCCGCCTGCAGCACTTCCAGCAGGGCTTCGCGGCGGCCCGGTGAATCTGCGGCGATCAATACCCGGCCGGGGTAGTGGCCGAGGAAGGATTTCAGCGCGTCGCCAGCGGGCGCTTCGCGGGCCGCTACCGGCAGCGCCGGCAGGGGCTGGTCGCCCAGCGCATGTGCATCGGCGATGCGTGCATGGTCGGCGGCCCATACTTCGATGCGTGGCGCGTCGTTCAGCCGCTCGCGCAGCTGCTCAGGCGAAAGGTACAGCGCCGAGGGCGGCAGCAGCGGGCGCTCGACATCGTGGCGGCGCTGCTCGTAGCGTTCGCCGGTCTGTGCCCAGAACGCGTCGGCGGCTTCGCCGGCGCCGGCACACACCACCGGCAGGCTGCCGGCAGGCAGGTAGTCGAACAGGCTGGCGGTGCGATCGAAGAACAGCGGCAGATAGTACTCGATGCCGGCCGGGGCCAACCCGGACTTGAGGTCCTGGTACAGCGCGCTGCGGCGCGTGTCGACATCGAAGCGCTCACGCAGGGTGGCCAGCACGCGGCCGATGCTGGCCTCATCCATCGGTACTTCGCGGCCGGGCAGCATGTGCACCGACTCGACCCTGTCCAGCGAGCGCTGGCTTTCCGGGTCGAAGGCGCGGATCGAGTCGATGTCCTCGTCCAGCAGCTCCACCCGCAAGGGCTCGTCGGCGCCCATCGGGAACACATCGAGCAGGCCGCCGCGCACGGCGAAGTCGCCGGGGTCCATCACCTGCGGCACGTTGCGGTAGCCCGCGCTCTCCAGGCGGCGTTTCTCGGCCTCCAGGTCCAGGCGCTGGCCGACCTTCAGGTCGAAGCTGCCGCCGATCACGTAGCTGCGCGGGGCCAGCTGCTGCAGCAGGGTCTGGACCGGCACCACCACCAGGCCGCGCTTGAGCGCAGGCAGGCGGTGCAGGGCCGCCAGGCGCTGCGAGATGATGTCCGGATGCGGGCTGAAGCGGTCGTAGGGCAGGGTTTCCCAGTCCGGGAAGGCGATCACCGGCAGCGCGGGATCGTTGCCCAGCAGGGTCTGCAGATCGGCTTCGAGCTGGTTGGCGCCGTGGTTGTCACGGGCAACCACCAGCAACGGCGCGTCATGCGCGCGCGCCGCCTGGGCCAGGTACCAGGCCAGGGCGGTCGGTGAAGCGGGGGCGCGCCACCAGGCGCGGAGCTGGCCGGCGCGCGGCAGCGGCGGGGCGGGGTATGAAGTACGCGACATGGACCGCGGATTTTAGCAGAAGCCTCCACCCGCCCCATGATTGCTGCGTGAGCGGGCAGCGCCGGGCCATGCCCGGCGTGCGCAGTGGCTGCAACGGCATCGCCGGGCGGCGCCCGGCGTCACCGTCAGTTGTCCAGTTCCAGCACCATGCGTACCAGCCCTTCGGTGCCGTTCGGGTGCGGAACGGGCTTGAAGCCCAGCGAGGCAGCCAGCTGCTTCATCGGCTCGTTCTCGGCCGCCACATCGCCGTACAGGCGATCCAGGTACTTGCCCCGACCCCACTTCACCAGCTTGCGCATCAGCTGCCGGCCCAGGCCCTGGCCGATGAGGAAGCGGCTGATCAGGATCGCGTACTCGGCTTCGCGGGTACCGGGGATGATCGAGGCCCGGGCGACCGCACCGACCACGGCCTCACCGGCGGGCAGGGACTCGGCCGCGACCAGGGTGATCTCGGTCTTGGGATTCGGATGGGTCAGGCGCTGGGTGGTTTCCGGTGACAGCTCGGTCACCGCCTGCAGGAAACGGTCGCGGATTTCTTCCGGCCCGAACAGGCTGAAGGCCGCTTGCAGCGGCGCGCTGTCTTCCGGGCGGATGGGGCGGATCAGCAGCTCGTGGCCGCTGGGAGCCTTGAAGATCTCATGCCAGGGCGGCATGCGGTTGCGAGTGGCCATACCGGGTGATTCCTTGGTGGTCCATCGATTGTGGCATCACCGGGGCTGTCTTCCGTGAACAAAAGGCTCACGGGCGTACAGCCTCGTGAAGGCCATTATTCAGGTGCCTTGAGCCAATCCAGGCGGGTGCTGGCGCCGGGCTCACCCAGGTGCTGGCGCAGCGCCGGCAGGGCCGGACCGACCGCCCGGTCGAACTGCCAGGGGGCGTTGAGCACCAGCATGCCGCTGCCGTTGAGGCGCAGCGGTGAGTCGTCGGGGCGTACCAGGAACTCGATGGTCACTGCCGACTTGACCGGCAAGGCAGTGGCCTTGCGCAGGAAATGCAGGATCGTGCGGCGCTGCTTGATCGGGAACCACACCGCGCAGGTGGCCTGCGGCCAGCGCGCCAGCGTCTCGGCCAGCGCTGCCAGGATGCGCTGGTACTCGGCGTCCTGGGCCTCGTAGGGCGGGTCGATCAGCACCAGGCCGCGGCCGATCTTGCTGCCGTTGACCTTCGGCGGCAGCAGCGAGCGCAGCAGTGCATAGCCGTCGCCCGGGTGCACGCCGACCCGGCTGTCATGGGCGAACAGGGCCTTGAGCGTGCCTGCTTCGTCTTCCTGCAGCTCGCATACCGCCATCCGGTCCTGCGCACGCATGGCCTGGGCGGTGAGCAGGGGCGAGCCGGGGTAGTTGGTCAGCGCGCCGACCGGATTGTCGGCCTGCACGGCCTTCAGGTAGCGCTCGACCACGTCCGGCAGCTTCGGCTGCGCCATCAGGCGCATGACCCCGGATTCGGCCTCCAGCGTCTTGCGGCTCTCTTCGCTGGCCAGCAGATAGCGGCCAGCGCCGCCGTGGGTGTCCAGCACGAAGAACGGGCTGTCCTTGCGCTTGAAGCTGTCGATCAGGGCCAGCTGCACGATGTGCTTGAGGACATCGGCATGGTTGCCGGCGTGGAAGGCATGGCGGTAATTCATGCGGGCAGTGTACGGGGCGGCGGCCGCAGCGGCTATGCTGCGCGCCATGACAGCTCCCGTTGCCCATGTCCTGGTGGTCGAGGACGAAGCCGCCATCGCCGAAACCGTGCTCTACGCGCTGCGCAGCGAGGGCTACCTGGCCAGTCACTGCCTGCTCGGCAGCGATGCCCTGCAGCGGCTGCGGGACGGTGGCATCGATGTGGTGGTGCTGGACGTGGGCCTGCCGGACCTGAGCGGCTTCGAGGTCTGTCGTCGGCTGCGTGCGCTGCCCGGTCCGCAGGCGCAGCTGCCGGTGATCTTCCTGACCGCCCGTAACGACGAGCTGGACCGGGTGCTGGGCCTGGAACTGGGCGCCGACGACTACATGGCCAAGCCGTTCTCGCCGCGCGAGCTGGTGGCGCGGGTGCGCGCGCGGCTGCGGCGGGCGGTGCCTGCTGCCAGCGACACCGACGCGGGCTGGCAGACGCATGGCGCCTTCGCCATCGACCGCGAGGGCCGGCGTGTCCGCTTCCACGGCCAGGCGCTGGACCTGACCCGCTACGAGTACGCACTGCTGGAAGCCCTGCTGCAACGCCCCGGGGCCATCCTCAGCCGCGCCCAGCTGATGGACCGCGGCTGGGACAGCAGTGCCGACAGCGCCGACCGCACGGTCGATACGCACGTCAAGACCCTGCGTGCCAAGCTGCGCGCGGCCGGCGCCAGCACCGACCCGATCCGGACCCACCGTGGCCTGGGCTACGCCCTGGAGGTGTGAGCGATGCGTCTGGTGATGAAGCTGTTCCTGGGCTTCTTCCTGATCGTGGGCATCGCCGCGTTCTTCGTCATGCGCGTGTTCGTCAACGAAGTGAAGCCGGGCGTGCGCCAGGCGATGGAATCGACCCTGGTCGATGCAGCCAACGTGCTGGCCGAGATGGCGGCGGCGGACGTCAAGGCAGGCACCATCAACAGCGGCAGTTTCACCCGCAACCTGGCCAAGGCGCGGCAGCGTGACCTGAAAGCGATGGTGTGGCGCTTTCCCAAGCGCGCCCTCGATTACCGGGTGACGATCACCGATGCGAAAGGCATCGTGATCTACGATTCGCAGGGCCGCGACGTCGGTCGTGACAACTCGCGCTGGAACGATGTCTACCGCACCCTGCGCGGCGAGTACGGCGCCCGCTCCAGCCCGGAGACGCCGGGCGAGGAGGGCAACACCGTGATGCATGTGGCCGCGCCGGTGTACGACCCGGGCGATGGCCGCACCCTCATCGGCGTGCTCACCCTGGCCCAGCCCAACCGCAGCATCGATCCGTTCATTGCGGCCAGCCAGCGCGCCATCATCGAACGCGGCGCATGGCTGATAGGACTCTCGGCGCTGGTCGGGGTGCTGGTGACGATGTGGTTGACCACCGGCCTGGGCCAGCTCAGCCGCTATGCGCGCGCGGTCACCGCCGGTGAGCCGGTGCCGCCGCCACGCCGCCGCCGCGATGAGATCGGTGATCTCGGCCAGGCGCTGGAGACCATGCGGCGCAAACTCGAAGGCAAGGCCTACGTCGAGCAGTATGTGCAGTCGCTGACGCACGAAATGAAGAGCCCACTGGCCGCGATACGCGGTGCCGCCGAGCTGCTGCAGGAACCGATGGCCGATGCCGACCGTGCGCACTTCGCGCGCAGCATCCTCGAGCAGCAGGAGCGGTTGACCGAAACCATCGACAAGCTGCTGGCGCTGGCCGAAGTGGAGCAGCATGGCTGGCTGCAGACGCGTGCTCCGATCGCACTGCCGGACCTGCTGCAGCAGACCGTCGCAGCCGCGCAGGTGCGCGCGCAGGCGGCCGGCGTCGAGGTACGCACTGATGCCGTGGCGGATCTGAGCATTCAGGGTGATGCCTATCTGCTGCGGCAGGCGCTGAACAACCTGGTCGACAACGCGGTTGCCTTCTCTCCATCGGGGACGGAGGTGGTGCTGCAGGCACAGGTTGAGGACGGCGGCGTGCGCCTGCAGGTGGCCGACCGGGGGGCCGGCATTCCCGACTATGCCCGTGACCGCGTGTTCGAGCGCTTCTATTCGTTGGCCCGTCCCGGCAGTGGCCGCCGCAGCTCCGGCCTCGGGCTGCCGTTCGTGCAGGAAGTGGCGCGCCTGCACGATGGCCGTGTCCAGCTGCAGGCCCGCGACGGCGGCGGGACCGTGGCCAGCCTGTGGTTGCCGCTGGGCATGCCCGGCCCGCGCACGCGGCGCTGACTTCACATCCGCTTCAAATTCGCCACAAACCCCGCTCACCGTCACGGTCCATGCTGCAGCCCTCTCCAACGAGGATGGACCATGAAATCCCTGAAGATGCTGCTGCGGTTCGCCATTGTCGGCGGACTGATCCTGCTGCTGCTGATTCCGCTGATGATGATCCGCAGCGTGATCAACGAGCGCAGCCAATACCGCGACGAAGCCTTCGCGCGGGTCGCTGACAGCCGCGCCGGCGCGCAGCAGCTGGTGGGGCCGGTGCGGGTGGTGCCGTGGGTGGAGCGCCAGCAGGTGGAAGTCGTCGACGCCAAGGGCAACAAGAAGACCGAGGTGCAGGTCAGCGAAGGGCACTGGCTGCAGATGCCGGCCTCGCTCGACGTTGGCGGCGAGATGCTGCCCAGCCAGCGTGAGGTCGGGCTGTTCAAGGTGCCGGTGTACAGCTGGAACGGCCAGTTGAAGGCCTCTTTCGCGGCTGACGACTATCCGGTCAAGCCAGGCCGTACCTATGGCCAGCCCTATGTGGCGTTGGGCGTGTCTGACGCGCGTGGCCTGGTCGGGACGCCCAACCTGCGCGTGGATGGCCGCCAGGTGCGCCTGCTGCCGGGTGTCGGCGCCGCTGCGGAACTGGGGCGTGGCCTGCATGCGCCCGTTGCGGGTTTTGCCGCGGTGCAGGGCGGGCTGCTGGCAGCGAGCACGGTGGAGCTGGAACTGCGGCTGGACGGCAGCCGCATGCTGTCGGTCGTGCCGGTAGGCGATGACAACCGCATCGCACTGCGGTCGCGCTGGCCGCATCCGTCCTTCGCCGGCGCCTTCCTGCCGAACGAACGCCGCGTCGATGCGCAGGGCTTCGACGCACGCTGGGCGGTGTCCTCGCTGGCCTCCGATGCCCAGCGCCAGCTGCGCGGCGATGGCGAGGTGGCGTCGCAGGCGGTCAGCGTGTCGCTGGTCGATCCGGTCGACGCCTACACACAGGCGGATCGCGCCTCCAAGTACGGCGTGCTGTTCGTGCTGCTCACCTTCGTCGGCTTCATTCTGTTCGAGCTGATCAAATCGCTGCGCATCCACCCGCTGCAGTACCTGATGGTGGGCCTGGCACTGGCGATCTTCTTCCTGCTGCTGATCAGCCTGTCCGAGCACATCGCCTTCTGGAAGGCGTATCTGGTCTCGGCGGCGGCCTGCATCGGCCTGCAGGCGGTGTACCTGGCCAACGTGCTCGGTCACTGGAAGCGCGGTCTGGGCTTCGCCGCGCTGCTGACCGTGCTGTATGGCGCGCTTTACGGGCTGCTGGTCTCGGAGAACAACGCGCTGCTGATGGGCTCGCTGCTGCTGTTCGTGATTCTGGCGCTGGCGATGTGGGTGACCCGCCGCGTGGACTGGTATGCGCTGGGCGCGGAAGCAAAGTGAGGAGATCGCGATGGGATGGCGCCAGGGATTGCGGCTGAGAGCCCAGCAGGGCATTCCGGCCCTGCTCGAAGTGGATGCACTGCTGCAGGCGCATGGCGTGCTGGCGGCCCTGCCGGGGGCGCGGATCGCCCCCGGCCTGGTCCGCTTCCAGCTGGCGGCGGCCACCTGCGAAGGAGTGCTGGGGCAGGGGCTGGAGTGGCTGGACGGTGCACGGCAGGGACGTGGCGTGCTGGGTGGAAAGGTGCCGCGCTACCTGCCCTGGAAGGCCGGGCCGGGGGCATTGGCCGAGATCGGCATCGCCGGCCTGCCCGGCGACTGGCCTGCGCATGCTGCGGTTTACGGCTGCAGCAGCATCGACCGGCGGCACTGGTTGCTGCTGCTGCCCATGCGCGCCCAGCTGTGGCTGGGCTGGAGCGGATGAGGCGCCTGCACCGCCCATGACCGATGGGACGGGGGTCGGGCGCCCCCGCTGGCTAGACTCGAGGGGTTGATGATCGAGCCGAAGGGCAGGGGTGGGATGTGCTGAAGTGGGGTGTGCTGGCGGTTGCGCTGGCGATGAGCGGCAATGCGATGGCGCAGCAGCGCGAGCCGGTGGACCTGGACATGGTCAGCCGCATCCGCCAGGAGGCGTTCCATCGCTCGCAGGTGATGGACACCTTCAGCTATCTCACCGAGCGCATCGGGCCGCGCCTGACCAACTCCCCGGCGATGGGGCGCGCAAACGCGTGGACCCGCAGCAAGTTCACCGAATGGAAGCTGGACAATGTCCACGACGAAGCGTTCGATGACTTCGGCCGTGGCTGGGAGTTCACCTCGGCCAGCGTGGAGATGCTCGGTGACCGCGTGATGCCACTGCACGCACTGCCCAAGGCCTGGACGCCGGGCACCGGAGGACCGGTCGAGGGCGAGCTGGTACAGGTGGACATCAAGAAGCCGGAAGACATCGAGAAGTACCGCGGCAAGCTGCGCGGGAAGATCCTGCTGCTCGGCGAGGCGCGCGAGTACAAGCGGGGTACCGAGCCGGACTCGCATCGTCACGACGCCACCTCGCTGGAGGGACTGCAGGAATTCACCCTGCCCAAGGACAAGGACGCCACCGCCGAGCGCGCCAAGCGGGTGAAGGAGTACCAGGAGCGGCAGGCGCTGGCGGCCAAGGTCAACGCCTTCTTCGTCGAGGAAGGCGCATTGGCCTCGATCAGCATCAGCAGCTGGGACAACGGCATCATCCGCGTGGCCGGTGGTGGCTCGCGCAAGGCCGGGGAGTCGGTCGGCATTCCGGAGCTGGCGATGATCGCCGAGCACTTCAATCCGCTGGTGCGTGCACTGGAGGCCAAGCAGCCCGTGCGCCTGCGGGTGGACGTGAGCGCGCGTTTCACCGACGACAGCGATCAGCCCGGCTACAACACGCTGGCGGAGATCCGGGGCAGCAGCAGGCCGGATGAGGTGGTGATGATCGGCGCGCACCTCGATTCCTGGCACAGCGGCACCGGCGCGGCCGACAACGCGGCCGGCGTGGCGGTGATGATGGAAGCCATGCGCATCCTCAAGGCCACCGGTGCCAAGCCCCGGCGCACCATCCGGGTGGCGCTGTGGAGCGGCGAGGAGCAGGGCCTGATCGGCTCGCAGGCCTACGTCGCCAAGCACTTCGGCCAGTTCCCGGAACCGGTGGACGCTGCGCAGAAGGCGTTGCCGGCCTCGCTGCGCGACCCCACCGGACCGCTGCGCAAGACCCGCGACTACAGCAAGTTCCAGGTCTACTTCAACATGGACAACGGCTCCGGCCGCTTCCGTGGCATCTACGCGCAGGAGAACCTGGCGGCGATGCCGATCTTCGAGGCCTGGCTCGCCCCGTTCCATGATGTCGGCGCCACCACGGTGGCGACCCGCAACACCGGCAGCACCGACCACATCAGCTTCGATCGCGTCGGCCTGCCCGGCTTCCAGTTCATCCAGGACCGGCTGGATTACTTCACCAATGTCCACCACAGCCACCTGGACACCTGGGACCACGCCGAGCCCGAAGATCTCAAGCAGGCAGCGGCCATCGTGGCCTCCTTTGCCTACAACGCGGCGATGCGCGAGCAGTCGTTCCCGCGCAAGGCCGAGCCGCAGCCGTGACGTGAGCCGGAGGGGCGGACTCCGTCCGTCCCTCCGTGCCGGCGCGGGGCTGGTGGTAAAATCGGGGAATTCCCGTTCCTCGAGCCCCACATGACCTGCCGCACCCGCTTCGCCCCCAGTCCTACCGGTTATCTGCATATCGGTGGCGCCCGCACCGCGCTGTACTGCTGGCTGGAGGCCCGCCACCGCGGCGGCGAGTTCGTGCTGCGCATCGAGGATACCGACCGTGAACGCAGCACCCAGGGGGCGATCGACGCCATCCTGGAGGCGATGGAGTGGCTGGGCCTGGACTACGACGAAGGTCCGATCTACCAGACCGACCGGGTGGCCCGTTACCGGGAAGTCGCCGAGCAGCTGATTGCCGACGGCAAGGCCTACTACGCCTATGAAACCCGGGAAGAGCTGGACGCGATGCGCGAAGCCGCCATGGCCAGGCAGGAAAAGCCGCGCTACAACGGTGCCGCGCGCGAGCTGGGCCTGCCGTACCGGGACGACCCGAACCGCGTCATCCGCTTCAAGAATCCGCTGCAGGGTACGGTGGTGTTCGATGACCTGATCAAGGGCCGGATCGAGATCGCCAACAGCGAACTGGATGACATGGTCATCTTCCGTCCGGACGGCTATCCCACCTACAACTTCGCGGTGGTGGTGGATGACTGGGACATGGGCATCACCGAGGTCATCCGCGGTGACGACCACATCAACAACACGCCGCGCCAGATCAACCTGTACGAAGGCATCGGTGCACCGGTGCCGAAGTTCGGCCACATGCCGATGATCCTGGACGAGCAGGGCGCCAAGCTGTCCAAGCGCACCGGTGCCGCCGACGTGATGCAGTACCGGGATGCCGGCTACCTGCCGGACGCACTGCTGAGCTACCTGGCCCGCCTGGGCTGGTCGCATGGTGACCAGGAACTGTTTACCCGCCAGGAACTGATCGACCTGTTCGATGTGAAGGACTGCAACTCCAAGGCGTCGCGCCTGGACATGGCCAAGCTGGGCTGGGTCAACCAGCACTTCCTGAAGACCGTGGAGCCGGCCGACATCGTGCCGCACCTGGTCTACCAGCTGCAGAAGCTGGGCCTGGACGTGGCGGCGGGCCCGGCACCGGTAGACGTGGTGATCGCCCTGCGTGAACGCGTGCAGACCCTGAAGGAAATGGCCGAGAAGGCCGTGGTCTGGTACCAGCCGCTGAACGACTACGACGAAGCCGCAGTGGCCAAGCACTTCAAGGCCGGGGCCGAGGTCGCCCTGGGCAAGGCCCGTGAACTGCTGGCGGCGCTGCCGGAATGGACGGCCGAAGCGGTCGGCACGGCCCTGCACGACACGGCCGCCGCGCTGGAGATCGGCATGGGCAAGGTCGCCCAGCCGCTGCGCGTGGCCATCACCGGTACCCAGGTCAGCCCTGACATTTCCCACACCGTGTACCTGGCCGGCCGTGAGCAGGCCTTGAAACGCATCGACGCGGCCATTACCAAGGTAGCAACGGTCTGAGGCATCCTTGCCAGGCCGAACCGGAGAACGCGCATGCCCGCCAAGACTGCCACTGCCTGTACCGCCCCCCACCACCACGTCCATGACGCATCGGATTTCGTGGCGGTGGTCGAGCGTGTCTCGCGCGAACGCGGGCTGCGCCTGACCCCCATCCGCGCCAACGTACTGAAGCTGATCGCCGAAGCCGGCAAGCCGGTCAAGGCCTACGAGCTGCTGGAATGGGTGCGCAACGGCAAGGGCGTGGGTGCCGATGCCCCGCCCACCGTGTACCGCGCGCTGGACTTCCTGATGGCCAATGGCTTCGTGCACAAGCTGGAATCGGTGAATGCCTTCGTGGCCTGCCACCACCCCAGCAGTGCGGCGCATTCGGTGCCGTTCCTGATCTGCAACAGCTGCCACAGCGCGGTGGAACTGGAAGACCGCGAGATCGTCGGCCAGCTGGAGAAGCGGGCCAAGGAGCTCGGCTTCCAGCCGCAGGCGCAGACGCTGGAAGTGCACGGACTCTGCGCCCGCTGCGCAGGCTGAGCGGCCGGTGGGATTGGGGTCAGATTCCTTTTGCCAAGGCAAAAGGGATCTGACCCCGTTTCACGAGCTCGACCCTACCGGGCCGGCGCAGGCTCGGCCGCCGTATCCACCCGTGCGATCACTGACATGCCGGGACGCAGTCGCGCGGCCAGCTCCTGCCCCGGATCGATCGAGATCCGGATCGGCAGCCGCTGCACCACCTTGGTGAAGTTGCCGCTGGCATTGTCCGGGCGCAGGACGCTGAATTCCGAGCCGGTGGCGGGGGCGATCTGCTCCACATGGCCGCGCAGCACCTGGCCCTGGAACGCGTCCACGGCGAACGTCGCAGGTTGGCCGATGCGCATCTGCCAGGTCTGGCCCTCCTTGTAGTTGGCGACCACCCACAGCGCGTCGGGCACCAGGAACAGCAGCTGCGAGCCGGCGGCCACGTACTGGCCGGTGCGCACGCTGGCCTCGCTGATCTGCCCGTCGCGCGGCGCATGGATCACGGTATTGGCCAGGTCGATGCGTGCCAGTTCCAGCTGCGCCTGTGCGCTTTCCACCTGTGCCTCCAGGCTCTTGCGTGCCACCTGGGTGGAGACCAGCGTTTCCTCGGCGATGCGGATCTGTGCCTGTGACTGCTGCACGCTGGCCTGCGCCGACGCCTGGGTCGTGCGGAAGCGGTCGCGGTCATTGATCGATACCAGGCGTTGTGCGGCGAGCTGTTCGTACCGCTTCAGCTCGTTGCGGGAGCGCTCAAGCTCGGCCTTGCCGGCGGACAGGGTGGCCTGGGCCGCAGCGATCTGCGCGCGGTTCTGCGCCTGCGACTGATCGGAGTTGGCCAACGCCGCGCGCGCGCTGTCCAGCGTGGCCTGTGCCTGCGCCACGCGCTGCGCATAGATGCGGTCATCGATGCGCAGCAGGGGTTCGCCCTTCTTCACGTGCTGGAAGTCCTTCACCAGCACCTCGGTCACATAGCCATTGACCTGGGGTGCCATCACCGTGATCTGCCCGCGCACGTAGGCGTTGTCGGTGACCATCACGCTGCTGGCAAACGGCCACAGGTGCCACGCGCGCAGGATCAGTGCGATGCCCAGCAGGGCCACCACCACCATCACGGCCACGCTGCGCGCACTGGGTCTGAGGTACTTCGGCGCGACCGCCGGCTCAGCCGGCGTGGGCGCAGGTGCCGCATCGGTTGGCGGCGGTGGGGTCACGTTGTCGGCATCGTCGGGACGGGGCGGGACGGGAGGCATGGCGAAGGACTCAGCGGGGCGCTGCGGGGGAGGCCGCAGCGGAGGAGGGCGGATGGCGCTTGCGCCACTGCTTGAGCACGGCGGTACGCAGCGACAGCAGCAGCAACCAGCACAGGAAGCCGATCGCCAGCCAGCCGCTCAGGGTGAACACATCATTGAACCCACGGACATTGGCCTCGCGGCGCGTCGTCTGTGCCAGCTGCGCGGTGCCCTGCGCGCTGCGCAGCACCGGATCGGTGATCTGCGCGGCGTACAGCTGCTGCTGGATGCGCAGGCGCTGCGCCACCACCGGGTCGGCGGGATCAAGCTGGCTGGTCAGCGCGCTGGAATACAGCTGTTCGCGATGCAGCTGGAAGGTTCCCAGCAGCGCCGAGCCGGCCAGCCCGCCCAGCGTCTGGGTGATCGACAGCGTTACCAGGAAGGTGATCATGTGGTCCACACCCTGTTTCAGGGCGGCGGAGATGCCCAGCATGATCAGCGGGCCCATGAACATCCCGGCACCGACCGAGGCCAGGAACTGGCTGAGGTAGAAATCGTGGGGACGGTCCATGCTGGTGCGGTTCTGGTCGAAGAACGCCGCCGAACCCAGCAGCAGGATCGCCATCAGCAGCTGCGGGATCAGCCGCTTCGGGCCGAAGGTCACGGCGGTACCGATGATGCCGGTGACAACCCCTGCCAGAATCACCACGAACAAGGGGCGCAGCTGGTCCGGGCCCATGCCCAGCGTGCGCATCAGGCTGACCACGCCGTAGGACTGCTCGGTGGTCAGGAAGCGGATGAGGAACGCACCCACGATGAAGTGCAGTACCGGCAGGCTGGCCAGCCAGCGCGTCTGCAGCAGTGGATTGCGCCGGTAGTGCTCGATGATGAAGGCGGTGGTCGACAATGCGATCGAGGCGACCAGCGCCCAGCCCAGCCACGGTGTGTCCAGCCACCAGCGCGTGTAGCCCTGGGCCAGCACCACCACCAGCAGCGCAACCGCCGGGGCAAGCAGGCTGAAGGTGAGGAAATCCATGGGCTCGAAGGCCTTGATCTGCACGCCTGGCGGCAGCTTCAGCACCACCACCGCCGCGAACGCACACAGCGCCAGCCCTGCTTCGAAGGAATACAGCTGGTGCCATTGCCCGGTATCGACCAGGCCGGGCGACACGATCCAGGCCAGCGGAACTGCCAGCTGCGACAGACCGACGCCGATCACCAGCAGGTTGCCGGTGAAGCGCCGCGGCAACGCCTGCAGCATGTACAGCGTACCCAGCGTCGAACACGCCGCACCGGCGAAACCGCTGGCCGCGCGCGTCAGCATCGTGGTTTCGAAGCTGCCCACGAACAGGTGCAGCACGGCCAGCGCGGCATACAGCCCCAGGCCGATCTCGGCGAACAGGCGGATGCCGTACTGCTGGCGGAACTTGAAGGCCAGCAGGTTGGCGGTGACGTTGACCATCGCGTAAGCGGCCACCAGCCAGCTGCCCTGGGTCGGGGTGAGCTGCAGTTGCCCCTGCAGGAACGGCAGGTTGGCGGTGACCAGCGCATTGCCGAGGCCGCCGGTGATGGCCACCAGCAGGGACACCAGGGCATAGGCTGCACGCCGGTAGGGTGGGTGCCACGGCATCGAAGCCGATCCGGGCATGGTCGGCTTCTCATGCTCCTCCCAGTCCGGCACCGGCTTCAGATACGGCTGCACCATCAGCGTGCTCCGCTGGCTGCTCCCTGGAGTCCTCCGCGCAGCAGTTGCAGGGCACGCCCGGCCAGACGGGCGCGCTCGTCACGGGTCTTGCCGCGAAGGGCGGCTCCCAGCATGCCGGAGATCAGTGAAATATCCGTTTTTTCCAGATCGGGACGGCACAGGCCTGCGGCGATGGCCCGCTGGATCGGTGCTTCCAGCAGGTCGCGTACGGTCTCGCGCGCGGCGCGCATGGAGGGCACGTCTGAATCAACGGCGCGCCAGTAATCGGCCAGCGCAGGTGAATCGATGATGCGCTGGGCCATCCCCTCGAACACCTCGAACAGGGCGTCGTCACGGTCGCCCAGCTGCTCCACCTGGCGGCGGATACGGTCGACCGCACGCTGCAGCAGGGCCTGGATCAGCGCGGTGCGGTCGGGAAAATTGCGGTACAGCGTGGCCCG
Source organism: Stenotrophomonas sp. RS-48 (assembly GCF_030053245.1). Lineage (NCBI taxonomy): Bacteria > Pseudomonadati > Pseudomonadota > Gammaproteobacteria > Lysobacterales > Lysobacteraceae > Stenotrophomonas > Stenotrophomonas sp. RS-48. The sequence continues at coordinate 3,406 of NZ_JASGBV010000042.1, read as the reverse complement.
GCCCACCTGGGCGCGTTCGACCACCAGGTCCAGCGGAGCGGTGACGCCGTGTTGCCCGAACACATGGTCGGCGGCGTCGAGAATGAGGGCACGGCGGGCAGCGGCATCAGCGCGTTGAGCGGTCATGGGTTCATTTTCGGACAGAAGTGTCCGATGTGCGAGACATTGAGTGACGGGATTGTCCGGTTGTTGTCCTACGCACATCTTTGTGATCGGTGTGTGAATTCGTATCCATGGCAGGTGGGAGGTGCCACCAGGCCATATCGATAGCGTCACGGCGCGGCTAATGTCCGAAGCCGTACCGGGTCCAAAAAAAGCGGGGGGCCAGCAGGCCCCCCGGGAGAGAACGACAACGAGCGTCGTCAGGGATCAGTGGAACGGCGTCCTGCTGCTGGAGGGGTCAGAAGTACGCACGGATGCCGAATGCGACACCGCGGCCCGGCAGCGGCGAGTAGTCGCGCAGCAGCGAGGTGTGCGGGCGCACTTCACGGTTGGTCAGGTTGCTGCCATCCAGGAACACCTCATAGCTGTTGCTGTCGTTGCGATCCCAGCGGTAGGCCAAGTGCGCATCGACCAGGGTGTAGCCGTCGCTCGGCTCTTCGTTCTGCGCCACGTCCTTCTGCCGGCTGTAACGCACGGCGCCCACCGACGCGCGCCAGCCGTCCTTCGCCCAGCGCAGGTCGGCACCGACGCGGGCCGGGGCGATGCGCGGCAGGTAGCCGGTGTTGGCCAGCTCCACGGTGTAGTTGTGGTTGTGGTCACCGTGCGGTACCGCGATGTCGAGGTTGCGGCTGCCGTTGCCGTCCAGCTTGGCCTGCACGTAATCGCCGAACAGGCGCAGATCCCAGTCGCCTGCGACGCCTTCGAACAGATGCACCAAGGCCTCCGCCTCGGCACCCTTGAACACCGCATCCTGCTGCGTCCATGCACGCACCGGCAGGCCTTCGGTGACGCCGGTGTCGGCCAGGTAGATGAAGTCCTTGAACTTCGTCTGGTAGATCGAGGCGGAGAAGTCCAGGCGATCGCTGTGGGTGTGGATGCCCAGCTCGACACGCTGGCCGCGCTCGGTCTTCAGGTTGGCATCGCCGATTTCCAGCGAGCGGGTGGCGATGTGCGCGCCAGCGGCATACAGCTCTTCATTGGTGGGGGCACGTTCGGAGCTGTCCACGCCGATGCGCAGGTCGACCGCGTCGTTGAGCTTCCAGATGCCGGCCGCGGACAGATTGGTGGCATCGAACTGCCGGCGGCGGTAATCGCCGGTCGGGTCCAGCTTGACCTGGTCGTGGCGGCCGCCGAGTTCGAGCTTGAACGGGCCGAACTGCTTCTCCTGCAGCACGAACAGGCCGATGTTTTTCGTTCCGGTGTCCGGCACGAATGCTTCTTCGCCCTTGGCGCCGAAATCGCTGTTGCCGAACTGCACGCCGAAGGCGCCGTCCCAGCCACCGACCTGCTGCTGTACGGCTTCCAGGCGGGTTTCGATGCCGCGGTTGGTGAAGCGTGTGGAGGGCGTGCCGGCCTCCAGCTCGACATGCTCGTAGTCGGTGTAGGCCACGCGGGCATTGATGTTCTTCAGGAACGAGACCGGGTTGTAGATGCCGGCCTTGGTCTCGAAGCGGTTCTGCACCATGTCGATGCGTACGTCATGCTCGTCGCCGCCTTCCTCCTCCTCGCCGTGATCATGATCATGATCGTGGTCATGATCGTCGCCGTCCGCGTGGACGTGGGCGCCATTGGGGATGCCATAGTTGGTGCGATAGGTGCTGGCCGACACGCCGAAGTAGCCGCCCTCGCCCAGCCAGGTGGCACCCACGCCACCGGCCCGGGTGCGGATGGAGCTGTTGTCCAGGCGGCCACGGCGCGGCTCGTCGCCTTCCTCGCCCGCGTGGTCGTGGTCATGGTCTTCGTGGTGGTCTTCCAGGCTGTCGATCACCGCGTAGCCGGGAATGCGGTAGTCGTCGCCGTTGCGCACCAGGCCGTCGACATGCAGCACGACGTTGCCGCTGACGCCGTCGAGGCGGAACATGCCGCTGCGTTCGTCATTGACGGAGTTACCGCGCAGTTCAGCGCGGCCGCTGAGCGGACGGTCGGGCAGCTCGCGGGCGATGCGGCCATCGACGACGTTGACCGCGCCGCCGATCGCACCGCTGCCGAACAGCAGTGTCGCCGGGCCCTTCAGCACTTCGATCTGATCAGCCAGGAACGGTTCGATGCTGGTGGCATGGTCGGCGCTGACGGTGGAGGCATCCATGTTGCCCATGCCGTTGGACAGCACGGCCACCCGCGGGCCTTCCTGGCCGCGGATGATTGGACGACCGACACCGGGGCCGAAGAAGGTGCTCTGCACGCCCGGCAGCTTGGCCACCGTATCGCCGAGGGTGCCTGCCTTCTGTTCGTCCAGGCGCTCGCCGGCGAGCACTTCGACCGGGCGTGCCAGCGACTCGGCGTCGCCCTGCAGCGGCGAGGCGGTGACCTGCACCGACGACAGCTCGGTCAGGTGGCGGTCACGGTGCGCATCGTCGTCGCCTGCGGCGAATGCGGCGGACGGCAGCAGCGCGGCGAGCGCCAGGGCGAGGGTGTGCGGCTTGAACCGCAGGGAAGGGGCGGGCATCGAGAAGTCCTTGTTACTGTGTATCAATTGTGAAGCGCACGTATCCCGTCGCGGGACAGGGGGAGAGGAGATCGTGCGGACCAGGAAGGAATGTTATATTATTCCATAACGATTCGCCGACCCTGCTGGAAGTCATGTCCCTCTCCTCCCACCTGCGCCATCTGCTCGACCGTTTCGGTGCCACCGGATCGATGCTGTGCGCAGTGCACTGTGCGGTGATTCCGGTGCTGCTGGCCGCAGCGCCTTCGCTGGGCCTGTCGTTCTGGCTCAGCGATGGCGTTGAACAGGCGCTGGTCGTGTTCGTGACCCTGCTGGGTCTGTTCAGCCTTGTCTGGGGCTACCGCCGGCATGGCGCCCTGCGCGCGCTGGCGTTCCTGATTCCCGGGCTGGTCGCGCTGTGGGCCGGGGTTCTGTACGACCCGCTGCATCATAATGCCGTGCCGCACGCGGTGGTGATGACCATTGGCGGTCTGCTGGTTGGCGTTGCCCATCTGGTCAATCTGCGGCTCAACCACAGCCACGTACACGACGCCAGCTGCGCGCACTAGGCGCTCCGTGATAGGCTTTCCGATCGTGCGCGGGGGCGTCCAGCAAGGCGGCCCCGCCGAACCCGTGTCAGCACGGGGTAACCAGATTTCACATTTGAGGAGTTGAAGACATGGGTAAGGGTGACCGCAAGACCGCCAAGGGCAAGCGCTACAACGCCAGCTACGGCAACGCCCGTTCGAACACCGCGAGCAAGGTCGCCGTAGGCGCCGCTGCCCCGGTCGCCAAGAAGCCCGTGGCCAAGGCTCCGGC
>NZ_JASGBV010000041.1:0-12694 GCF_030053245.1 Stenotrophomonas sp. RS-48 | reverse complement strand
GCGCCGGGCCATGCCCGGCGAGCGCAGCGGCGCATCAGAGCCCGTCGATCCCGGTAGCGCCGGGCCACGCCCGGCGAGCGCAGCGGCGTATCAGAGCCCGTCGATCCCGGTAGCGCCGAGCCACGCCCGGCGAGCGCAGCGGCGTATCCCGATCAGTACCCCGCCGCAGTGAACGCGTCGAGCACCACATCGCGCAGCGCATCAGGCAGCGCCTCGATGTCCATCGCGCGATCATCCAGGTGCAGTCGTGGGTCCAGGCTGCTGATGCGGTCCTGGGTCAGCGCCTGCAGCCACAGCAGCACGCAGATCACGAACTCGCGCTCGTGCCCCGGGTGCAGGTGGCCGGCACCGCGTTCGATCACCTCGAACGGGTACCACTCCTGCTCATCGTTGAGGATGCCGCCCTGCTGCATGAGCACCTGCAGCTGCTGCAGATGGCGCCGGGCATCATCGCCGGGATCGCACAATGTGGCGATCCAGGACAACTCCTCCGCGCTGGCAGACAGCGCCAGCGACCGGGCCGGCAACGCGGTTGCAACCTGAGCCAGACCTTCCATGTGGGGCCTCTATCGGCATGTTCCGCTGCGGACTCCCCCGCAGCCAGAGCTTCCGCGCGACCCCGTAAGGCCGACGTGAATGATTGGCGCGCCCCCCTTGTCTGCGGCTCCGGCCAGCGCCATATCGACTGGGCTGCCCGCTCCTCGGGCCCGTAACTGGAGATCTGCCGTGACCGCTGCCAACCCCCTGCTCGATTTCTCCGGCCTGCCGCGCTTCGAGGCGATCCGCCCCGAGCACGTGGCGCCGGCGCTGGACGTGCTGCTGGCCGAGGCCGAGGCCGCCGTCAACGCAGCCGAGCAGGTGCAGCCGGTCCGCTGGGACACCTTCGTGGTCCCGCTGGACGATGCCACCGAGCGGCTGTGGCGCGCCTGGGGCCTGGTCGGCCACCTGCAGGGCGTGGTCAACACGCCGGAACTGCGCGAGGCCTACAACAGCAACCTGCCGCGGGTGACCCGCTTCGCCAGTGCGCTGGGCCAGAACCTGGCGCTGTACCGCCAGTACCAGGCATTGGCCACCGGCCCGGAGGCGGGGTCGTTCGATGAGGCCCGGCGCAAGGTGCTGGACAATACGCTGCGCGACTTCCGCCTGGGGGGCGCGGAGCTGGCGCCGGACGCCCAGCAGCGGTTCGCCGCGATCAAGGAAGAACTGTCGGCGCTGTCCGCGAAGTTCTCGCAGAACGTGCTGGATGCCACCGATGCGTGGTCGTTGATCGTGGAAGACGAAGCACGCCTGGCCGGCGTGCCGGACGACGTGAAGGCTGCCGCGCGTGCGGCAGCGGCGAACGATGGCAGGGACGGTTGGAAGTTGACGCTGCAGATGCCGTGTTACCTGCCGGTACAGACCTGGGCCGAAGATCGTGACCTGCGCGAGATCCTGTACCGGGCCAGCGCGCAGCGCGCTTCCGAATTCGGCGATGACGCGTTGGACAACAGCGGCAACATCGACCGCATCCTGGCCCTGCGGGCTGAACTGGCCGCACTGCTCGGCTTTGATTCCTACGCCGACTACTCGGTGGCCACCAAGATGGCGCAGGACCCGGCCGAAGTGCTGGGCTTCCTGCGTGACCTGGCGTCGCGCGCCAAGCCGTTCGCGGCCAGGGACCGTGCCGAACTGGAGCAGTTCGCGCGTGACCACCTGGGCATCGACAGCCTGCAGGCCTGGGACCTGGCGTTCGCGGCCGACCGCCTGAAGCAGGCGCGCTACAGCTATTCCGAGCAGGAGGTGAAACAGTACTTCACCGAGCCGAAGGTGCTGGGTGGATTGTTCTCGGTGATCGAGCAGCTGTATGGACTGCGCGTGCAGGAGGACAGCGCGCCGGTCTGGCACGAGGACGTACGCTTCTTCCGCCTGGTCGATGCGCAGGACGCGCTGGTAGGCCAGTTCTATCTGGATCTGTACGCCCGTGAGGGCAAGCGCGGCGGTGCGTGGATGGACGATTGCCGCAACCGGCGCGAGCGTGCCGATGGCAGCGTGCAGACGCCGCTGGTGTATCTGGTGTGCAACTTCGGTCGCGGTGCCAACGGCAGGCCTGCTACGTTCAGCCACAATGAAGTGACCACGCTGTTCCATGAAATGGGCCATGGCCTGCACCAGCTGCTGACCCGGATTGGTGAGCTGGGCGTGGCCGGCATCAATGGCGTGGAATGGGATGCGGTGGAGCTCCCCAGCCAGTTCATGGAGAACTTCTGCTGGGAATGGGACCACCTGCAGCGCATGACTGCGCACGTGGAGACGGGTGAACCGCTGCCACGTGCGCTGTATGAGCGCATGCTGGCCGCGCGCAATTTCCACAGCGGCATGGCGACTGTCCGCCAGCTGGAGTTCGGTCTGTTCGACATGCTGCTGCACAGCCAGTTCGAGCCCACGCAGGACAGCGTGCTGGCACTGCTGGAGCGCGTGCGCGGCGAAGTGGCGGTGAATCATCCGCCAGCCTGGAACCGCTTCCCGCATCAGTTCAGCCACATCTTCGCCGGTGGCTATGCGGCCGGCTACTACAGTTACAAATGGGCCGAGGTGCTCAGTGCCGATGCCTATGCGGCGTTCGAGGAAGCACCGCAGGCATTGGCCGCGACCGGTGCACGTTTCCGCGACGAGATCCTCTCGCGCGGGGGCAGCCGTCCAGCGGCCGAGAACTTCAAGGCCTTCCGTGGCCGTGCGCCGCAGATCGATGCACTGCTGCGCCATTCGGGCATGGCCTGATCCCACGTCGGCTGTGAGGGGTGCCCCCCATGGCGGGCACCCCTCGACGGGCATCGGTCACTCGGCGTAGATCATCCTGCGGGTCATGCCGCCGTCGACGATGAAATCCTGGCCGGTGGTGAATCCGGACAGCGGCGACAACAGGTACACCGCCAGCGCGCCGATGTCTTCCGGGCGGCCGACGCGGCCGACCGGATGCTGTGCGTGGTCGATGGCCGAATACTCGGGCGCATGGCGCCGGGAGGGCGCCTGCCACTCGCTGGTGCCGATCCAGCCCGGACTGATGCTGTTCACCCGTACCGCCGGTCCGGCGCTGATTGCCAGCGCGTGGGTGAATGCCACCAGTCCGCCCTTGGCCGCGGCATAGGCTTCGCTATGGGCTTCGGACTGCCGGGCGCGGGTCGAGGCGATGTTGATGATGGCGCCGGCGCCACCGGATGACAGTGCCGGCAGGGCATGCCGGCTGCACAGGAAAGCGCCATGCAGCGATGACAGGCGGCGCTGCCATTCGTCCCACGCCATGTCCTGCAGCGGCGTACCGTGCGCACCGGCGATGCCGGCATTGTTGACCAGGCCATCGATGCCGCCAAACCGCTGCACCGCCGTGGCGATGAACGCGCGCACGCTGGCTTCGTCGGTGATGTCCAGGGGCTGGAACGCCGCATCGTCATCGCGTTGCCATTCGGCCAGGCAGGCGTGGCCGGCTTCCGTATCCAGATCGCCGATCAGCACGCGGCCGCCGGCACCGAGCACGGCCTGGGCGATGCCGCGGCCGATGCCATTGGCGCCACCGGTGACCAGCACCACCTTGCCCGCCAGCGGCGCGGCAGGCCAGGCAGCGATCGGCGGAGCCGCGCTCATGACAGGTCTTCGCCACGCAGGCGGCGATGCCAGCCGTCCACGCCGATGCGGTCCAGCGTCTGGATGTTGCGCTCGACGATCACGTCCGGATCGGGGAAGGCGTCCACCGCGCGTGCCACGCTGTCCTCGCGCAGCAGGTGCAGCGTGGGATAGGGCGCGCGGTTGGTGTAATTGCTGGCGTCGTTGGCGGCCACGCCTTCGAACTGGTAGTCCGGATGGAAGCTGGCCACCTGCAGGATGCCTTGCAGATCGAGCGCCTCGATCGCCGCGTCGGCGTTGTCGAGGAAGTCGTTGTAGTCCAGGAAATCCGTCAGCACCTGCGGGTGCACGATCAGGGTGGTGTCGATCTGCTCGGCCGGCGTGTCCCGCAGCAGCACCAGTTCCTCGGCCAGCTGTTCGACCAGTGCTTCGGGGGTGGTGGCATCACTGAGCACGAAGCGGACCTGGTCCTTCACATATACGGCCTTGGCGAACGGACACAGGTTCAGGCCGATGACGATGCGTTCCAGCCACAGGCGGGTGGCGGCGATCGGGTCGTCGGTGGGCAGGGCGATATCGGTCATGGCGGGCACATCGGCGGGCGAGGTCGCCATTGTAGGCAGTGTGCCGCCGCTGCGCTGTTCACTGTGCAGGAACTGGACAGTCGCCATGCTGCAAATCCCCGCCGATTCAAGCCTTTGCAGGCCACCGGCAGATGGCCGATTGCCTGCTGCGGGCGGTAGGCGTGGAATGGACGCACGACACAGGAGGACACCCATGACTGCATCTTCTCCGTGGCTGCCGGACGCCCTTTGGGCCGGCGCCCTCTTCGATGGCCGGTGGCAGGCGGCCGCGCAACGGCAGCCGGTGATCGAGCCGGCCACCGGTAACACGCTCGGCCAGATCGGCCTGGCCGACGCGGCGCAGGTGGCGCGCTCGGCGGCGGCCGCTGCGCAGGCGCAGCAGGCGTGGGCGGCGGCTCCGTACGAACAGCGCGCTGAAGTGCTGCGCAAAGCGGCACGCCTGGCCGAAGAACACATCGACACCCTGGTCGAATGGCTGGTACGCGAAAGCGGCTCCACCCGCCTGAAGGCAGGTTTTGAGGCCAAGGTGACCATCAAGGCACTGCACGAGGCTGCGGCGCTGCCGTCGCGCAGCACCGGCGAGATTCTGCCTTCCGAGCCGGGCCGCCTGAATCTGGCGCGGCGCCGACCGCTGGGTGTGGTAGGGGTCATCTCGCCTTTCAACTTCCCGCTGTATCTGGCCATGCGCGCGGTGGCGCCGGCCATCGCGCTGGGCAACGCGGTGGTACTCAAACCTGACCCGCGCACAGCGGTGTGCGGCGGGGCGGTGATCGCACGCCTGTTCGAGCAGGCCGGCCTGCCGGCAGGCGTTCTGCACATGCTGCCCGGTGATGGCGCGGCCGGCGCTGCGCTGACCAGCGATCCGCACGTGGCGATGATCCAGTTCACCGGCTCCACCGCCGCCGGGCGCAAGGTCGGAGAGGCGGCGGGCAAGCATCTGAAGAAGGTCTCGTTGGAGCTGGGCGGCAAGAACTCGTTGATCATCCTCGATGATGCCGACCTCGACCTGGCGGTGGCCAACACCGCGTGGGGGGTCTACCTGCATCAGGGCCAGATCTGCATGGCGACCGGCCGCGTGCTGGTGCAGCGGAAGATCCACTCCGCGTTCCTGCAGAAGCTGGTGGCCAAGGCCAATTCATTGAAGGTGGGCGATCCGGCGCGCGAAGACGTGGCGATCGGTCCGCTGATCAATGCCGGCCAGCGCGACCACGCCACGCGCGTGGTCGAGCAGGCAGTGCAGGCCGGTGCCTCGCTGGAGGCCGGAGGTACCCATCGCGATCTGTTCTTCGCGCCGACCGTGCTTGGCAACGTCGCTGCTGACAATCCGGCGTTCAACGAAGAAATCTTCGCGCCGGTGGCGGTGGTGGTGCCGTTCGACGATGACGACGATGCCGTGCGCCTGGCCAACGACAGCGAGTACGGCCTGTCGATGGCCATCGTTTCCAGCAATGTCGGCCGCGCACTGAAGCTCGGTGAGCGCCTGCGCACCGGACTGCTGCACATAAACGATCAGACCGTGAACGACGAGGTGATCAATCCCTTTGGCGGCGTCGGAGCATCCGGCAATGGCACCAGTATCGGCGGCCCCGCCAACTGGGAGGAGTTCACGCAGTGGCAGTGGTTGACCGTCAAGGGCGAGGCGCCCGCTTACCCGATCTGATCGAAGGAGCCATCACGATGAACGACAATACGGCAACACGCGAGATCACCGCCGCAGTGGTCCGCGGCAAGGAACAACCCTTCGTCATCGAGCAGGCCCGGCTGCGCGGCCCGCAGGAGGATGAGGTCCTGGTGAAGGTGGTAGCCACCGGCCTGTGCCACACCGACCTGATCGTGCGCGATCAGTACTACCCGGTGCCGTTGCCCGCGGTGCTGGGTCACGAAGGCGCCGGCGTCGTGGAGGCGGTCGGCCCCAACGTAAAGGAACTGAAAGCAGGGGATCACGTGGTGCTGACCTATGGCGCCTGCGGCCACTGCAATCCGTGCCGGGGCGGTCATGGCGCCTACTGCAGGGATTTCTTCGCGCTGAACTTCGGGGGCGATGATGGCCACGGCCATACCGCCATCACCGATGCGCAGGGTCAGCCGTTGCACGACCATTTCTTCGCGCAGTCTTCGTTTGCCACCTATGCGCTGGCGCGCGAGATCAATGCGATCAAAGTGCCCGACGATGCGCCTCTGGAACTGCTGGGCCCGCTGGGCTGCGGCATCCAGACCGGTGCCGGCGCGGTACTCAATTCGCTGAAGGTACGCTCGGGCAGCAGTTTTGCCAGCTACGGTGCCGGCGCAGTCGGTCTGAGTGCGGTGATGGCGGCCAAGGTGGCCGGTGCCACGACCATCATCGCCATCGATGTGGTGCCGTCGCGGCTGGCACTCGCGCTGGAGCTGGGCGCCACCCACGTGGTCAACAGCCGCGAGACCGATGTGGTCGAGGCCGTGCGCGCCATCACCGGCGGTGGCGCTGATTTCGCGCTGGAATCGACCGGTCGCCCGGAGGTGCTCTCTGCGGGTATCGAGGCCTTGGGGGGCTTGGGCATGATGGGCGTGGTCGGTGCACCAAAGCTGGGCACGACCGCCAGTTTCGACGTGAACAACCTGCTGCTGGGTGGCCGCAGCATCCGTGGCATCGTGGAAGGCGACAGCGTGCCGCAGATGTTCATTCCGCAGCTGGTCACGCTGTTCCAGCAGGGCCGCTTCCCGTTCGACAGGCTGGTGAAGTTCTACCCGCTGGAGCAGATCAACCAGGCGGCCGAGGACAGCACCCGGGGCATCACCCTGAAGCCGATCCTGCGCATCGCGGCGTGATCTGAGGGCAGGGCTGCAGGGCTTCGCCCTGCACCTGCCGGATGGGCGGCAACCGCAGGCCAATACCTCATCGGAGCGTAACGTGGCGTTGCCGCTGGCGGGTGTACGCTGCGCCCATGATCGCAACTTCCGTCGGGCAACAGCAGCTGGTAGCGGTACGCGCGGCCTTTGCCGAGGGCGATGCGCGCTCATTGAACGTGTTGCCGCAGCCGTTGCAGCAGTCGTGGATGCGCTCGCGCGCGGCTGGCCTGCAGCCCGGGCAGGAACCGGTCTACCTGCCGCTGCAGAGCGATGGTCGGCATCTGCCCCAGCGCGACGACCGTCGCCTGGCGCGCTGCGTGCAACCGGAGCTGGAACAGCTGTGGGCCGCTTTCGGCGGACGCGGCTGGACGATGTTCTGCGCCAACCGCGAGGGCATGGTGATCGCGCAGCAGGCGCATGGCCTGGAAGACTCGCCCCTGCTGCGGCCGATCCAAGTCGGGCGGCGGCTGGGCGAAAGCGAGATCGGCACCACCGCGCCGGCGGTCAGCCTGGCCGACGACCTGCCTGCGCTGGTACGCGGCAATGAACATTACCTGCAGCGTTTCGCTCCGGTGTTCTGCCTCAGTGAACCCCTGCACGATCTCGACGGGCGGGTATGCGGAGTGATCGATATCACCGGGCTGGGTGAGCGCGATCCTTCGCTGCTGCAGGGCTATTTCCGGCAGGCCGCACTGGCCAGCGAGAATCGCCTGTTCTACACGCTTGCCGATGTGCACCTGCTGGCGCTGCAGCATGATCCGCGCTGGCTGGCGTCGCCCTTGCAGGGGCTGGTGGCGGTGCAGGAGGATGGCCAGCTGCGCGCCGCCAACCGTGTGGCCCGGCGTTTGTTGGGCCTGCCGCGGCGCGGGCCACTGCCGTTGCTGGATCTTGCAGCGGTGTTTGCCGGCGCCAGTGCCGCACAGCGGCGGCGCCTGCTGCAGCCGGGGGCGCCGCATCGGGTCCGGTTGGGCGAGGGCAGTGCGGTCTACCTGCAGCATCTGCAGGCGCCGCGCAAGGTCGCTGGCAACAGCGTGCGACGGTCTTCACCGGCGACGATGGCGGCGCCGGCGCTGCGCGATCAGCAGCGTGAAGCGGCGCGCCGGGCGGCGCAGGCGGCGGACGGCAATCTCAGTCTGGCCGCACGCCAGCTGGGCATCTCGCGCACCACGCTGTACAAGCTGCTGCGTGATTGATCGAGCGCGGTGCCGGGCCACGCCCGGCGGAGCAGTCAGTCGCGGAAATTGTTGAACTGCAGCGGCAGCTCGAACTTGCCGGCCTTCAGTACTGCGATCGCGTCCTGCAGATCGTCGCGCTTCTTGCCCTGCACGCGCAGCTTGTCGCCATTGATCTGGCTTTCCACCTTCAGCTTGGCGTCCTTCAGTGCGGCGGCGATCTTCTTGGCCACCTTCTGCTCGATGCCCTGCTTGACGGTGATCTTCTGCCGCGCCTGCGCCAGATTGGTCTCGATGTCGCCGAACTCCAGGCTCAGCACGTCGATGCCGCGCGCTGCCAGACGCGCACGCAGGATGTCGTTCATCTGCTTGAGCTGGAACTCGGTCGGCGCGAACTGGTTGATGACATCGCCATCACGCTCGAACTTGGCGTCCACGCCCTTGAAATCGAAGCGGGTGCTCAGTTCGCGGTTGGCCTGGTCGATGGCGTTGGTCAGCTCGTGGGTGTCGACTTCGGAGACGACGTCGAAGGAAGGCATGGGCGATGCTCCACAGAATTCAGTGCGGACATTCTATCGCGCCGGCCAGCCTGCCCGCTTTCCGTGGCGCTGGGCATCGCTGCAACGGCATCCCGCCGCCGGCTCGGCGATAATGGGCCATGAACGTGCAACGCTCCCCCTCGCGCGCGGTGGCCTGGATGGTCGCCGCGGTCGCCTGCTTCTCCCTGATGGACGCCGGCATGAAGCAGCTGGCGGCCAGCTATCCCACCCTGCAGGTGACCTTCCTGCGCGGCGCGGCGTCGTTGCCGTTCGTGCTGGTCTGGGTGCTGGTCAGCGCGGGCCCGCGTTCGCTGGTGCCACGTCGCTGGGGCCTGCATCTGCTGCGTGGCGCGCTGGGCATGGCGATGATCGGCTGCTTCGTGTTCGCGTTGCGCGATCTGCCACTGTCCACCGCCTACACCATCTACTTCGTCGCGCCGCTGCTGATCGCGGCCCTGTCGGTGCCGCTGCTGGGCGAACGGGTCGGACCGCGTCGCTGGGTGGCCATCGGCATCGGCCTGGTCGGCGTGCTGGTGGTGCTGCGGCCCGGCGTGGATGGGTTCATCTCGGTGCCGGGCCTGATGGTGCTGGCCGCGGCCACCGCCTACGCCGTTGCCGCGATCACGGTCAGCCTGCTGACCCGTACCGACACCTCGCAGTCGATGGTGGTCTGGTTCCTGGTCATCATGGCGATCGGCGCGGGCCTGCTGGCGATTCCCGGCTGGAGGCCGTTGCTGCTGGCGCACGCGCCGCTGATCGCGGGCATGGGGCTGGCCGGTGCACTGGGTCAGATCGCCCTGACCAAGGCCTTCCAGCTGGGCGAGGCATCCATGATCGCGCCCCTGGAGTACAGCGGCCTGGTCTGGGTGATCGGATGGGATCTGGCTTTCTGGGGGCAGTTGCCGGATGGCTACACCTGGGTGGGGGCGGCGATCATCGTGGCGTCGGGCCTGTACCTGCTGCACCGCGAGCGGGTGAACCGCCAGCAGCCGCCGAAGCCGCTGGATCATCCCTGAACCGGTTTGGCAGGGGAGCGGGGTCAGAGCCCCTGCGGGGATCCGACCCCGGGGTCAGATCCCACAGGGGCTCTGACCCCGGAACCCGGCCGGAGTAGGTGTCTTAGAACCAAAAGGAATAACATTCTGGCCCATGGCGCGGGCGCGCGACCGCCGGCGCTGGTAGGCTGCACGCCCCCTTCTGTCGCCTGCCGGTGAGCCGCTCCCGTGATCGAGTTCCAGCGCCTGCACAAATCCTATGCCGTTGCCGGCCGCGCGGTCAGCGCGCTGCAACCGCTGGACCTGACCATCGAGGCCGGCGAGGTCTTCGGCATCATCGGTCATTCCGGTGCCGGCAAATCGACGCTGATCCGCATGATCAACCGCCTGGAAGAGCCTTCCGGTGGCCGATTGCTGATCGGCGGCGAGGACATCACCGCGCTGGATGCCGACGGCCTGCGCTCGCTGCGCCGGCGAATCGGCATGATCTTCCAGCACTTCAACCTGCTGTCCTCGCGCACGGTGGCGGGCAACGTCGCCTTCCCGCTGGAGCTGGCCGGTACACCGAAGGCGGAGATCGACAGCCGGGTGGCCGAACTGCTGCAGACCGTCGGCCTGCAAGCACACGCACAGAAGTACCCGGCGCAGCTGTCCGGAGGCCAGAAGCAGCGCGTGGGCATCGCCCGTGCCCTGGCCACCCGCCCGCAGATCCTGCTGTGCGACGAGGCCACCAGTGCTCTCGACCCGCAGACCACCGCGTCGGTGCTGGCGCTGCTGTCGAAGATCAACCGCGAGCTGGGCCTGACCATCGTGCTGATCACCCACGAGATGGATGTGATCCGCCGCGTCTGCGACCGGGTGGCGGTGCTCGATGCCGGCCAGCTGGTGGAGACCGGTCCGGTCACCCAGGTGTTCCTGCATCCGCAGCATCCCACCACCCGCCGTTTCGTCAGCGAATCGGAGCATGTGGACGAAGGAACGCTGCACCGTGATTTCGACGCCGTGAGTGGGCGCATCGTGCGCTTGACCTTCCTCGGTGGCGATACCTACGAACCCCTGCTGGGCAGCATCGCGCGCCAGACCGGGGTCGATTACAACATCCTGTCCGGGCGTATCGACCGGATCAAGGACACGCCGTATGGCCAACTGGTCGTAGCCCTGGTCGGTGGCGATCACGCCGCCGCGCAGGCCGCGTTCGTGGCCGCTGGCGTGCATGTCGAGGAACTGCGTCGATGATCATTGCTGCTGCGGACGGATTCTTCCGCCACCTGGACGCCGGCAAGTGGGCCGATATCGGCCAGGCCACCATCGACACCCTGCTGATGCTGGCCGGTTCGCTGCCCTTGACCCTGGCCATCGGGCTGCCGCTGGGCGTGCTGCTGTATCTGTTCGGTGCGCCGCAGATGAAGCGTCGTCCGTTCGCCTATGGCGTGCTGGCGCTGGTGGTCAACCTGCTGCGCTCGGTGCCCTTCATCATCCTGATGATCGTGCTGATTCCGGTGACGCTGTTCATGATGGGGACGTCGCTGGGTGTTCGCGGTGCGATCGTGCCCCTGGTGATCGGCGCCGCACCGTTCTATGCGCGGCTTGTGGAAACCGCGCTGCGCGAAGTGGACCGTGGGGTGATCGAGGCGACCCAGGCGATGGGCGCAACCACCTGGCAGCTGGTCACCCGTGTACTGCTGCCGGAAGCGCGGCCGGGCCTGATCGCAGGTGCCACGGTCACGACCGTTGCGCTGATCGGCTTCACCGCCATGGGCGGTGCGATCGGCTCGGGCGGCCTGGGCGATCTGGCGTTCCGTGATGGCTACCAGCGTTCGCACACCGACGTCGCCCTGGTGACCGTGGTGCTGCTGCTGGTGCTGGTGCAGCTGCTGCAGATGCTCGGCGACCGGCTGGTCGCACATTACACCCGCAGGTAACCGGCACGTCCGCCGGGCATGGCCCGGCGCTACCCTGCCACGCGGACGTTCCAGTAGCGCCGGGCCATACCCGGCGGCGTCGTCTCACCGCGCGTTGGGCACTTCATAGCCCAGTTTGCCGACCTGGTCCGGGCGCTGCGGCACCCGCTTGAGCTTGTCGGTATTCACTCCGTACTCGTCGCGCAGGCGCTCGGCCAGCTCCTTGTACAGCGTCTTGTCCATGTCAGGCCGACGGGCAAAGATCCACGCCATCTCGCGGCCCGGATAGCCGATCAGTGCCCAAGAGTAATCCGGCGCCACTTCCAGAACGCGCGAATGGGTCGGCACCACGCGGTAGAACCAGGTCCGCCAGCCATGGTTGCCGCTGTCCGGGTCGACGCTGGCACGGGCGCGGATCTCCTGTTGCGGTTCGCTGAAGCCGTTGCGGTAGCGGTAGGTGATGGCAACCTTGTGATCGTCGCGCAGCGCGTACTCGTTGACGCTGGCAACGTGACCGCGCTCGACGAAGTTCGGCACGCGGCCGATCACGTACCAGGTGCCCATGAAACGTTGCAGGTCGATCGGCGCGTTCGGATCGGGGGCGCGGGGCGCCGCGGCACGCGGCGACGGCGGATCGCTGGCAGCCAGCGCCGGGCCCGCCAGGGACAGGGCCAGCAGCACGGCGCAGAGCGGGCGGATCGAAGTCATGCGGGAGCGGGCTCCAGTGGGCTTGCACGCGCATGGTCGACTGTGTGCACGCGGTCCGTCAATGGTGTCGCAGCGTATGAGAAGGCCCTTGCCCAAGCTGTGTTGCATTGTCCACCGGAGAAACCCGCATGAGCGCACGCCTCACACGCCGCCCCTCGACTGAACGCGTCAGCGAACGCGCCGATCCGCGCCTGCTGCGCGGTGTACAGCATCTGGCACTGGCCGGTGTTGCACTGGTCCTGGTGTGGCCGGCCGCCCGCGGCAGCAGTGCCTGGCTGGACTGGCTGCCCCTGTGGCTGATCGGCACGCGAGCCGAAGCTGGACGCCACCGTGCGGGACCATTATCTGGCCACGGCGCGGCTGCAGGGCTTC